>JBJSZR010000080.1:0-4430 GCA_046090385.1 Bacteroidota bacterium | reverse complement strand
CCGAGCTCTTCACCTTTCTTTAACATATAACGGTAAGCCTCTTCGAACTCGTTACGTATATCGCCCTCCAGAATGGCTTCGCGGATTGCAGTTTTGATGATTCCTACTTCCCGTCCGGGGGTCAGTCCGAAGCATTCCATGATGTGTTCGCCGGTCACTGGAGGTTGCCAATTTCTGATACGATCTTTCTCTTCCACCTCTTTCAGTTTTTCCTGAACTTTTCGGAAGTTCTCTTTGTACCGCTTGACTTTGTATTCGTTTTTAGTTGTTACATCTGCATGACAGAGCATCATCAGGGAGTCGATGTCGTCGCCGGCATCGAACAAGAGTCTCCTGATGGCTGAATCTGTAATATGGTCTTGTGCAAGTACGATAGGCCTTAGGTGAAGAAGTACCAGCTTTTCCACTGTTTTCATTCTCTCATTCAAGGGCAATTTGAAATGGCGGAAAATATGTTTCACCATACGTGCACCTTTATCCTCATGACCATGAAACGTCCAACCATGGCCCGGCTCGAAGCGCTTTGTCGCCGGCTTGGCTATGTCATGCAGAATAGCCGCCCATCTGAGCCATAAATCGTCTGATTTGCCAGCGACATTATCAAGTACCTGCAAGGTATGATAGAAATTATCCTTATGGCCTTTTCCGTTTACATACTCCACGCCATGAAGTTCGACCAGTTGAGGGAAAATCAATTTCAATAGCCCGGATTTGAAAAGCAAGTCGAAGCCGATAGAGGGCTTTTTGGAAAGGATGATCTTATTCAGTTCATCGGTCACTCTCTCGATGGAAACGATACTTATTCGGTCTGCGTTTCGTTTTATCGCATCGTATTCCCTGTCGCTTATCCTGAAGTCGAGTTGTGTGGCGAATCGGATAGCGCGCATCATTCTCAACGGGTCATCGGAGAAGGTGATGTCCGGGTCAAGCGGTGTGCGAAGTATCCGGTCTTGCAGGTCTTGAATGCCATTGAAAGGATCCAGTAATTCAGGTTCCTTGTTTTGCTCAAGCTTGATAGCCATCGCATTGATGGTGAAATCACGTCTCTTCTGGTCGTCGTCCAGTGAGCCTTCTTCTACAATCGGTTTTCTGGAATCTCTTCTATAGGACTCTTTACGAGCACCTACGAATTCCACTTCCAAATCATCGCATTGAATCATCGCGGTTCCGAAATTCTTGAAGTAACTTACATTCACTTCGGGTCCAATGCGATCGGCTACCCGGTGAGCAAGATCAATTCCACTTCCGACAACCACGATGTCTATGTCCTTGGAGACTCTTCCAAGCATCAGGTCACGCACGAATCCACCTACCACATACGCCTCGGTTCCCATGGCAGTGGCTTCCTCAGCTATTATGCCGAAGACGGGATGTCGAAGGTGCTCTTTCATGGGTCAGGACCGAAGTATGGTGATTTCTCCGTTCGGACGGAGCCGTATCACTTTGGATGGTGTAGTGGATGATGATTGATTCCTTTGCAAATTTACTACATAATCCACACCTTCAAGAACGGCAGGATTTACCTCGGAAAAGCTTCGCGGGAATGGATGTCCACTGATGTTGGCTGATGTGCTGACAAGCGGCTTGTTTAATGAAGTTATGACCTGTTTGCAGAATTCATGCTTGGTCACCCGAATTCCGATGGATCCGTCCTGTGCTACTGCGGAAGATGCGATTCCGTGCGCATTATCGAAAACGATCGTAAGTGGTCGTTCTGAGAATTCGATGAGGTCGAAAGCCACCTGGGGTGCATCTTTGACATAGTTGGGTATCCGGCCTTCGAGGTCCAATAAAAGTATCATTCCCTTTTCTGCAGTCCTGCCTTTAAGGTCAAGGATTCTTTTAACTGCATCCTCATTCGTGGCATCACAGCCTATTCCCCAAACAGTATCAGTAGGGTAGAGGATGATGCCCCCTTTTCGAAGCACCTCGACAGTCTTTTTCACTTCTTCTCTGAATTCCGACATTTCATTTCATATTACCTGATCCACTGTTATTCCGAATCCGCATTTGAAGTGGCCGAGAGGACAAGCTTTCTTGCCGTGAAGTCCGCAAGGTCTGCAGTCAAGTCTGACTTTTACTTCAGCGGTCTTGCTACTGGCGGATAAGGGTCCGAATCCGAAATCGGGAGATGTGGAGCAGTAGATCGCTGTAACGGGTGCATTCATCGCACTGGCAAGATGCATGGGAGCGGAATCGTTCACATAATTCATGACGGCTTTTTTCATCAATGCCGCTGATGCCAGCAGCGTGATTTCACCGCTGAGATTATGTACGTTTTCACTGCCGGTATCTTTACGTATCCTTTCACACAATTCAAATTCAGAGGGAGCGCCAAGGAGATAGATTTTTCTTTCCGGATGACGTTGCAAGGTCAAGCGGATCAGTTCGCACCAACGGATTTCGGGCCACATTTTAGTAGCCCACACCGAACCTGGTGCCATGCATACGAATTCATAGTTGCAAAATGATTCTATGGAATCCAGGTCTGATTTTGTCGGGTATAATACCGGCAGTCGTCGCTCTGTGCCGGTTAATGCCGCTATCAACGAATGGTTACGGTCCACCTCATGAGTTCCGCTTTTCAATTCATGATTTATCTTTTTGCTGAAGAGGAAAGAAAACGGATTCTTATCGAATCCCGTTTTCATCGCTGCTCCTGATAGAGCGGTCAATAAGCCTGTTGAGCCAAAGCGCTGAAGATTGACGACATGATCGTACTTTTCCGACCGGATGCTTTTGAGTAATTTGAACCAGTTGGTCCATTTTTTTTCTTGCTTGTTCCATATCAGCATTTTTTTCAGATACGGGTGTCCGTTGAATAATTGCTCATTGCCTTTGCGAACCAACAGATGTAACTCCGCTTGTGGCATGGCAAAGTGCAACTCTTCAAGGATTCCTGTCGCCAGGATCGCATCGCCTGTGAAGGCTGTTTGTATGATAAGCAGTTTCACGGTTTTTCAAACGGCTACTCCGTAGTCACGAAGGGCATCATTAAGAGATGTTTTAAGATCCGTACTTGCTTTCCGTTGTCCGATGATCAGTGCACACGGTACTTGATACTCTCCGGATGGAAATTTCTTGGTGTAAGATCCCGGAATCACCACGGATCTGGGTGGCACATCGCCTTTGAACTCCACAGGCTCTTGTCCGGTGACATCAATCACCTTCGTTGACATGGTGAGTACCACATTGGCGCCCAATACTGCTTCGCGTCCTACACGCACACCTTCAACAACGATAGACCGGGATCCGATGAAACAGTTGTCCTCTATGATCACCGGAGCAGCTTGAACAGGTTCGAGAACACCACCAATACCAACACCACCGCTAAGGTGAACGTTCTTTCCGATTTGGGCGCACGAGCCTACGGTAGCCCAGGTGTCCACCATAGTTCCTTCATCTACGTAGGCACCTATGTTCACATAGGAGGGCATCATGATGACGCCTTTTGCAAGAAAAGCGCCATAACGGGCCACACCATGAGGCACTACTCGAACTCCTAGTGATGCATAATCGGTCTTCAACCGCATCTTGTCGTGGAATTCCATCGGACCTGCATGCAATGTTTCCATGCCCTGGATAGGGAAGTACATGATCACTGCCTTTTTGACCCAATCATTCACCTTCCAGCCATCTGCATCGGGTACAGCAACCCTCAAACGGCCTTTGTCCAGCTCTTCGATTACATGCCGTATAGCATGTTGTGTTTCTACTTCTTTCAGTTTCCCGCGGTCCAGCCAGGCGTTTTCAATGATTTCTTGCATCGTTTTGTGCTATTTCAGGACAAAGAAAAGACGTTGAGGGCAAACTTCCATCCGCAGAGGCTCTTATCTTTGCACAGAATGGGAAGGGTACTTGCATTCGATTATGGAACTAAACGCGTGGGTATGGCAGTCACAGACCCCCTTGGATTGATTGCTACTGGCCTTTGCACACTCCAAGTCCATGAAGTTTTTCCTTTTCTCAAAAAATATGTCGTATCAGAAAATGTTGACACATTCGTAGTTGGGGAGCCCAAGCAAGCTGATAACACACCCTCTGATACTGCCGGTGCAGTGGAGAAATTCGTGGCCCGGTTGAAAAAAGAATATCCGTTGATTTCCGTGAACAGGATCGACGAGAGATTCACCTCCGTGATTGCAAAGCGTACCATGTTGGATTCCGGACTTAAAAAAAAAGATCGTACGGATAAAGCCTTGGTTGATGAGATCAGTGCCGTATTGATCTTGCAATCATGGATGGAAACCCGCTAATTTATCAGAAAAATGATTTTGCCAGTCGTAGCCTATGGTGATCCTGTCCTGAGAAAGAGAGCAGACGATATCAGTAAAGATTATCCTGGTCTGCCTAAGTTGATTGATGACATGTTTGAGACCATGTATCACGCTTCCGGAGTAGGGTTAGCTGCACCTCAAATCGGCTTGCCG
>JBJSZR010000079.1:0-6155 GCA_046090385.1 Bacteroidota bacterium | reverse complement strand
CTTACATAGAATTTTTCACCCTGACGGGCGATCCACTCAGCATCTTTTGAAGCAAGTGCGCTATCAAGATCCAATCCCTCGACGGTGACCAGATTTGACCAGTCCTGGCCCCAACGGTTACTCAGCCAGTGAGCAGGAATATGATCCGGCACCTCTTTGACTCCGTATTTCGCTGAAAGCTCATATCGGACGTAGGTGTGCAATTCCCTGTAAAGCGGAGATAACTCGCGATTGAACTTATCCAAGAGCTCCATCATCTCCGCGGAGGTCATTCCGTAGTCGGAAACCTGATAGCTGAAATAATCGGAGTAGCCCAGACTGGAGACGACCTTGTTTCGAAGATCACGGAGATTGACAAGTCCGGCTTTGAGATCGGCACCAACAGCTTTGGATGACTCCCAAGCTTTACGACGAAGCAACGTGTCTTTCGCATCCCCAAGAATGGAGTCGATATCGTTCGGCGTCACTTCCCTTCCTTCCATAGTGAATTTGAATCCATACAATCGCTCGGTCTGCGCGGTATTGGCAGCAATCAATGATTTGACTGTAACCGAATCCGTAGCAGGATTGCCTCCTGCCAGATAAAGTATCTTTTTCAATTGCTTCACCTGAACAGGTAAAAGGTCTTTTTCAAAAGCCAGATACTGTTTGGCAAATCTGATATTTTCCTCGCTACCCGTAAATCTTGCCATTGCTTCTTCAGCCAAACGCGAATTGAACGCATTCGTGGTATCGCCTTCTACGATATGTGTATTTACCGCCCATTGACCCTCTGAAGCTGCGGTGTAAAGTTCCCGGTATTTGGTGTTATAGGCATCTAAAAAAGTTTGCACATCTCTCTGCGTGCGACCTGAATTGTTTCCACATGCCATCAGCACCGATACAAGACCAAAAAAGAATACATACTTTCTCATGACTACAATTGATTTTATGAAATGCAAGATAATGATTAACATAAGCTGGAACTGCAAGGTGAATACAGGAAATATGGATGGCGAAACGATCCATGACTTGCATATTGAACCAGTGCTTCTTACTTTTGTATTTCTATGGGGGATTAGCTCAGCTGGCTAGAGCGTTTGCATGGCATGCAAAAGGTCATCGGTTCGACTCCGATATTCTCCACAAAACCCCTCAAAACGAGGGGTTTTTCATTTTCAGGTGCACACCACCATCCATTCGCAAAGTCAAAAGCATCATTCACCATTCTAGGCGGATGCCCTAGTAAACGTAATTGGATGACATGAATCCGTTAGTTATATTGCTTTCAGACAGGAATCACACCAAACCAATATCATGAAAAGAATCTTACTCGTTTTGTCGGCTTGCCTAGCTACGTTGTTCGCTGATGCCCAATGCACGACAACAAATGCCACCTCTTGCACCTGTCCCACTACAGGTGCTACAGATTGCGATCTTTTACCGGATATCGTTGTATCGAGAGACGCGCTGACCAATACCGGAGGCTACACGGAATACCCGCAATTCAATGCCGGCACAAGTCAATCAGGACAAGGCTCTGATGACGGTCGCCTGCGACTGAATGGATCCACTCCAAACATCGGGTTCGGCCCAATCGAAGTGAGAGGTGTTTCAAAATGGGTGTGTGGTACAGATACCTTCACCACCTATCCTGGGGCTGGTGGCTGTGTCGGTGGCACGGACCCAAAGCAGGTGCTCATGCAGCGCATCTATCACAAAAATGGAACGCTGATGCAGTATTCCGACCGTGTTGCAGGAACCATGACCTATCACCCTTCACACGGACATCAGCACGTGAATGATTGGGGCGTTTACACATTAAGATTGCAGAACCCTAACGAACCTGACCCCAGGAAATGGCCGGTTGTCGGCAGAGGTTCAAAGTTGGCCTATTGCCTGCTCGACCTGAGCAGTTGCAATTCAAGTACCGGATATTGCCGTGATTCAAACAATACCGTTCTTAACTCTACCAACCTGCCGAACTATGGTCTTGGTGGCGGAGCGTATGGTTGTTCAAACACTCTACAGGGAATTTCTGCTGGTTATGTCGATACCTATTCAAAATCATTGGATGGAATGTGGGTGAATATTCCTCTGGGAACATGTAACGGCACCTACTATATCGTCATAGAAATCGATCCCAATAACAACTTCCGAGAGCAGAACGAAAACAACAATGTCATGGCGGTACCGGTGACGCTCACAAGGCAGAATACATCGGGCACGGGTGTTGCAGAAATTACAGCCGACCGCGCATCTGTAATTGCTCCCGGCGATACTGTGACCCTTTGGGCGAACGCAGGCTATTCATATTCGTGGTCCAATGGCGCAACTACCCAGTCCATCCGTGTGACAACTTCCGGAACCTATACTGTTACCGTCAGTGGTCCATGTGGGACTGCCACTTCAGCTCCCTATCAGGTATCTGTTCTATCTGCAATCGCCGCTCCCATTACTACCTCAGCTGCACTCTGTGGATCCGGAAGTGCGATACTGACAGCGAGCGGTTCCGGCACCATCAAATGGTACACATCTGCCACGGGTGGCACTGCGGTCGCTACAGGCAACTCTTATACTACTCCTGTTTTGAGCAGTACAACAACCTACTATGCCGAAAATGTAGTGACTACCGTTCAGCCGGTCAACAGTTCCGGACCTGCATCCAATTCAATTGGCACAGGTGCTTATTACACCGGCACTACGAACCAATACCTTGTTTTCAATGCATATTCCAGATTCATCCTTCAATCAGTGCGGGTGTATGCGGGGGCAAGCGGCTCAAAGACCTTCATTCTTTATGATAAGGACATGTCAACTACGCGCAGTAAGACTGTTTCACTTGTTGCCGGATCGAATGTGGTAACCCTTGACTGGGATGTTCCGGCAGGTGACTTCTACCGATTACAAGTTTCAGGCGCGGCGAATCTTTATTACAGCACCAGCGGAGTATCCTACCCGTACAATGTTCCTGGTATCTTGCAAATACACAACTCGTCTGGCGGACACAGTCAATATTACTACTGCTACGATTGGAAAGTGAAATCTCCTGACATCATACAGACTAGCTCACGCACTCCGGCGACTGTCAGTATCGGAACCAACGGACCGACATTAAGTTGTGTTTCTTCAAATACCATCACCTGTTCTCTGCCAACAGCAACGTTGACCGCTCAAGCCACACCTTCTTCCGGAAACACCATTACTGGATACTCATGGAGCAACGGCGCCACCACTCAAAGTATTCCTGTAAACAACGGAACCAGCTACACGGTGACTGTCACTCAATCCAACGGATGCAGTGTAAGCAGCAGCTGCAACGCAGTTATTGATACTTGTAGACCGACTGTAGTAGCCTCGAACAATGGGCCAATCACTTGTACATCCCCGACAAGAACGATTTCCGCCACTATCACACCTTGTGGTTCACAGCTGGTCAATTCGATTTGGTCAAACGGCACTTCAACCAACAGCTTTTCAACCAGTGTGCCCGGTAACTATACTGTTACTGTCACGCAATCGAACGGCTGTTCATCTGCGGCTTCCACAACCCTGACTTCAAACACCACACCACCCACGGTCAATTGTACAGCTGGACAAAATATCACCTGTACAAATACGAGTACGATACTTTCTTCCAATGCAATAGCCTCTTCGGGCAACAGCATCGCATCCTACTCGTGGAGTCCCGGTGGGCAAGGATCTGCTGCCATTTCTGTCAGCAATGGCAACTCCTACACGGTAGTTGTAACGCAGTCAAACGGGTGCACGGCTTCAAGTTCTTGTGCAGCCACTGTCGATACCTGCAGACCATCTGTATCAGCAACAAACAACGGACCGCTCACTTGCACCAATCCTACACGCACTGTTTCAGCTTCAGCCACGGCCTGTACTGGCAAAACAATCGCCTCCTATGGATGGACTAACGGCTCGAATACGGCATCATTCACAACCGGAAATCCAGGAACTTATACTGTCACCATCACTCAATCAGGAAATAGTTGCACCGCATCTTCGACCACTACTCTCACTTCTGCGATCACTACGCCAATTGTTTCATTCACAGGATTGGCATCATCGTACGCGGATAATGCACCGCCTGCAACATTGACAGGCAGTCCGTCAGGTGGCATCTTTAGTGGCCCTGGAATCACAGGGAACCAGTTCTCTCCATCCCTGGCAGGCGTCGGTGGTCCTTATTCAATCGTTTATTCATTCACCGATGTGAATGGTTGCTCAGGCAGTCAGACTCAAACCACTGCAGTTTTCGCTTCTCAACAATTCAATTGTGGCGTGCCGACAAACCTGACCGCTACAAACATCACCGGCACCACGGCCATCATCGGATGGAGCTATGCAACAGCACCATCCTTTCGATTACGTTTCAGAAGGGTCGGAAGCACTACATACTCGTACAAAACCTTCTCTCCAGCTGCAGGCGTATTCACATACCAGCTGACCGGATTAAGGAAAAACACGAGTTATGAGGTAAGCCTGCAAACCACTTGCACTTCAGGTGCTAGTGCTTTCAGTCTTCCGGTCACTTTCAGAACCACCTCTGCCAATATAAGGCTTGCCAATGGCACAAACGGAAATTGGTCAGAAGACCAGAATTGTCTGCTCTATCCTAATCCTGCATCGGAAATCCTTTACTTCACTTGCGAGAATGTGGAAGAATCAAGTTCGGTTACATGGGAGGTCTACGATATCGTCGGTAAATTGATGATAAACGGAAAAGACAATCTGGGCCAGATAGATGTTACCGGACTTTCAAAAGGCACTTACCTGTTGAAATTGTATGCCAATGACACTGCCGAATCCATCCGCTTCATAAAGGATTGATTTGAAACAACCCTCTTGCTAATCTTGGAATCACCTGTGTAGTCATTTTCACAGGTGATTTCCAGCATGAATTACCGGCGGTCACAATCCAGTGGTGAGTGTCATTTCAGATACCCCTTCTTTTTCCATAACACGGCACCTTTCTTGAGAAGTTTTTTCAGGCTTTTCAGATCGATATCATGATTCTTTTTGAACGTAAAGCAAGTCTTTCCTGTTAGTTTTGAAAGAAGGCTGTCAGGGATCCCTTCTGTAAGTGAGGGTTCGACATAGATCGGGAAAAAATGAAGTGACAGTGCATCTTTCCTGACCACCAGTGAGGCGAAATACATGCCAGGAATGGTCTTTTTCGTACTGCCGTAGAGCGCAGGCGTATTACCTATGATTTCAATTGCATTCGCTGATTCACTTGCAACGACAAAAGGCGGTGTGAGCTCTTTGAACAAAGAAACAATCGCTTCATATGATGCATGCCCGATTTCCTTTTTCATAGCAATGGAGGTAATTCGTAAATTGTCCGTTAGTTTGAATTCAAAATTAAAAGATGTTTTCTTACTGGGAACAAGAATCCTTCTGGAAAAAACCGGACGTTGTCATAATAGGCAGTGGTATTGTAGGCCTGAATGCTGCGATAGCCATCAAAGAGAAAGCACCTTCACTCGACATAAGGATCGTTGAACGAGGCTTTCTTCCTTATGGAGCCAGTACACGCAATGCCGGTTTCGCTTGTTTCGGTAGCATGACAGAACTGTTGGCGGATCTAACCAATCGTCCACTGAGTGAAGTCATCAGCCTGATAGGATCAAGATGGGAAGGGCTCAATGATCTCAGAAAAACCTTGGGCGATGATGCGCTTGGCTATGAACCGCTTGGAGGAAACGAGATATTCCTGAACGGCGAGGATCATATTTTCGAAAATGCAGCCTCGTACATCGAAGTGTTCAACAAGGAACTCGAATCGGCATTAGGACTGAAACAGGTCTTCATTAGCGATGATAGAAAATTGAATTCGTGCGGTTTCCGTGGCATAAAACACCTTATCCGCAATACTGCTGAAGGCCAGCTAGACACCGGAAAGATGATGTCGGCGCTAATTGACCTGGCAACTTCAAAGGGAATACGAATACATACCGGCGTGACAGTATCACGTGTTGAGGAATCCGAAAAAGAAATGGCACTTGTGACACCTGAAGGCTTCATGTTGCGATGCAATCATGTGTTGCTGGCAACGAACGGCATGACCGGCAGGCTTGCCAATGGACTGGATGTACAACCTGCAAGAGCTCAGGTACTGATAACCGAACCCATTTACGAACTCCAGTTCCAGGGATCTTTTC
>JBJSZR010000078.1:0-817 GCA_046090385.1 Bacteroidota bacterium | reverse complement strand
GGTCGGATAAACTGGTGTTCGACCATATGGCTAAGGAGCCCGATTCTCCTCTTCGTTGAAGACCGTCACCTGTTGTATTCGAAATTGATCTTGGCTGCGCCTATGAGTCTGCCAACTCCGTCATAAGCATATACGGCATATTCCCCTGAATGCTTGAATTTTAATGGCTGAGCAAACCACAGCCATTCCGGACTTATCCGCACTTTGACTGAGCTTTCGAATACTTCTTTTCTAATATCGTTAAGGCGAAATATATCCAGTACGGCAGTTTCTCCGGCAAGTGCATTGGTTGACTTTACCAGCACCTGAACCGAAGCATCCGAACCCTCACGGATCCTGAAGAAGGTCCCTTCATGTACACACGTCCCATCGGGATTCACCGTTTCGCAAAATCGGATTCCCTGAGCATTCACTTTAGGAATACTCAATGTCATTACGCCCAACAGGGTCCATAGAATCCATCTGTACGGAGCGGTTGTTGCCATATCATCAGAATTTTGCATTCAAGCGGATGTTCAATTGCCTGCTTGTAAGATAATTCGGTACAGCATATTTCCTGGAGTTGGATACATCCGTCACCCAGGTATAGGAGGCGACATTTGAAACCTGAAGCAAGTTGAAAATCTCCAGTCCGATCCACATGGATTCGAATTGCTTGAAGACCTTGCTCTTCGGTTGTTTTTTTACATCCTCTCCGATCAATTGTTTTGAAAAGCTGATGTCCACGCGACGGTATGGTGGCGCACGGAAAATATCTTTGTATCGATCCGGTCCTGGGGGACCGAAGGGAAGACGTGATCCGAATGAAAGGAACAAC
>JBJSZR010000077.1:0-4874 GCA_046090385.1 Bacteroidota bacterium | reverse complement strand
GGCAGACTTGCAAGTCCGGGTATCGTAATCGGTTTGAAAAAAGTATTCTGACACCTTCGTTGGTGACTTCTAATTTCTGAAATTGCGTAAAGTCTAGTAGTAGTCTTGAAATTCCAAACAATTATGAAACCTGTTGAATATCTCAAATCAAAATCGAGAAAGCGTGCCTTGTATCGTTCATTCCTGCACGGTCTTGGGAACCGTAAAATCAGAGGTCTTGATTCGCTCGCGATAGCTCTGAATAAGGAGGCTTTCAAGAAAATCGATTGCCTTGATTGTGCGAACTGTTGTAAAAAGATGTCGCCTACCTATAAGAAATCGGATGTAAAGCGCATTGCCAAACATCTTGGGATGTCGTTCCAGCAATACTATGACAAATATCTCTATAAGGACGATTCAGGCGACTATATGAATCGCAAAACTCCTTGTCAATTCCTTAAATCTGATAATAAATGCAGTATTTATCCGGTTCGTCCGGTGGATTGCCGGGGATTTCCTCATACCCAGAACCGCGATTTCAAGCTTTATATCGCCGGTACGCATAAGCAGAATATCGAGTATTGTCCGGCCACCTTGCATGTGGTGGAGCGACTTTATCAGGTGATCAAAGAGAAGGGTGAAACGAATCTGACAGCCCAAACAGTCAAAAAAATACGTTCTGAGGGCTATGGTTTTGAAGGATGAAAAAAATTGATTATATTAGATAAACTTTAATTATCATGAAAAGGTCTATTCTTCCCATACTGCTGATAGGGGCTCTTTCAGCTCAAGCGCAGCAGGGCACCAAGAAATCCAGTACTCCCCGTGGCTTTGGGGTATCGGTTGTGCAAACCCAGCCTGAGTATCCCGGTGGACTGGCATCATTACAGCAATTCCTTCTGGAAAACCTTCAGTATCCGGAAGCTGCCAAACCTATCAAAGCCAAAGGCCTTGTATATGTAGGGTTCAAGGTCACACATGAAGGGAAACTGACTGATGCCAGGATCTTGAAAAGCCCTGATCCGACACTCGATTCAGAAGCACTTCGTCTGATAAGCATCATGCCTGATTGGAAGCCCGGTACCATTTCAGGGAGTCCTGCAGATGTTCAATATGTGCTTTCAATCGAATTCGTATTGCCGAAAGAACATACCCCGGTCGCCGATTGATATCCTAGGCTTTATTATGAAATAAAAAAGAGGCAGTCGAATCCGGCTGCCTCTTTTTTTTGCTGCTGTTTGATCAGCGTTCAATAATGAGTTTTTTGACAGTGCGTTCGTTATTACGGACGATTTCTACAAAATAGACTCCTTTGTTGAAGTCAGTCAGGTCGAATGAAAGCTTGTTATAACCGCCGTTAACCAACATTTGTTGGTCAATCATCACTTTTCCGAGCAAGTCGAAGAAACGGATGTTCGCAGTGCCATTTTCGAGTGCATGGTAATTGATGTTGATCACGTTTTGAGCAGGATTAGGATAGAGGATGAAATCATTCAAATCGATTTCATTCTTTACTTCGACAAGATTGTTGTTCTCGTTCAAGCGATAAGCCGTGCTTCCGGTGCTCACCAACAACGTATAACATCTTGTACTGCTGAAGTTGCTGGTCCCGTAAGGGTAAACCTGAATGAAGTAGGAAGCTGCTGAAGTGGTATTCCTGATGATTTGTTCACTGGTTGTTCCACTGTTTTGTGAAGTAGCCAAAGTCGAACCGGAGCTGTTGTACAAGCTGATATCATAATCAAAAGGAAGGTTGCTCAGTGAAATCCGAATGTTTGTGTTAGGACTCGTTGTTGTAAACTTGAACCAATCCCGGTCACTACTGGTAGGAATCAGTCCGGTGATACTGGTATTCTGAGGGATGGTTTTGGCTGCTGAACGAGTATTGTTTGACTCGTAATTATCAGTGCAGGCTTGAGCCAAAGTGGTGAAGTTGGGACCGGCTACATAGCTACTGGAAGCGCCATTACTGCAAACGGCACTAACCTGCCAGTTATATGTTGTACCTGCAGTTAATCCTGTGAGTGTTCTGGAAGTGGTCGTAGTGGTTACTGTAGTCCAACTGGTAGCGGAAGATGTCTTATACTGGACATTGTAACTCGATGCACCTGAAACCGCAGTCCATGACAAGGTAGCACCAGTAGAAGTGATCGATCCGGCGGCAAGTCCTGATGGATTTCCACAACTGATGGCTACCGTGGTGAAATCAGAGCCGGCTACGAAGTTTCCAGTGATTCCGATACAATTGGCCCGAACCTGCCAGTTATAGTTAGCGGAAGAGGCCAAGCCTGTTGCATTGAAGCTCGTTGCAGAGGTGGTAGTTGAAGTCCAGGTAGTTGAAGTTGTCGTTTTGTACTGAACCGTGTAATTGGTGGCTCCACTTACACCAATCCAAGTAAGTGTTGCAGCAGCGGCTGTAGTGGATGGTGTTGCAATAAGATTGGTCGGATCACCACAGTTGGCGGAAAACGTAGTGAACGTTCCGTTCACCGCTGCACTTGTGCCGTTTGTACAAGAGGACGTGATCGAGTAGGTATAGGCGGTGCCGGGAGTCAATCCGCTGAGTGTGACAGATGAGCCCGTAGTGGTGGTAGTGGTGCAGTTGGTGGTGCCACTGATACAATACTGAACGGTATAGCTTGTGGCACTTGTTGAAGGAGTCCAGGAGATCGTTACTCCACTGGAGGAAAGATTGGATGCAGTGACTCCGGTTGGCGCTCCGCAAGTGTTTGGAACAACACATCCTAATGAGCTGACTAGTCCTGCTCGTGCACCTCCTGATGCGAACAAAGCATTCATCCTGGTTGACTGGCCCGCTGTGAACATATACATACAAGCATCATCAGTATAATCCATGTAATTCATGGTCATTTCGATAGGTGTTCCGGTGCAAGTGCTGTAATGAGGATAAGCAGGACATCCGTAATTGGAGGTGTTGTGTGTGGGAGTGTCGTTTACAAGATCACTTCCACAATTGGCGTCTCCCCATATGTGGCGAAGATTCAACCAATGCCCGACTTCGTGGGTGGCGGTACGTCCCAAGTTGTAAGGTGCACCACCTGAATAAGGACTTAGCATACTCCCGACAGTATTGAATTGCAGTACTACGCCATCAGTTGAGGCGGATCCGCCTGGAAATTGAGCATATCCAAGGATTCCACCACTCATATTGCACGTCCAAATATTCAGGTACTGACTGGCATTCCAGGCATCGAGACCTCCGGAGGAAAAGAACTTCATGTTGTCGTTAGTACTGAATGAAGTGACCGTAGTTTGGCGACGTTCAATGCCGTTTGTGACAGCTCCTGTAGGGGTCCGCTGCGCGAGGCAGAACTGAATCTGGGTGTTGGCCGCAACTGTGGAGAAAACGGAAGGAATGGAAGATGCATCCGAATTCAGTTTGGCAAAATCAAGATTCAACTGGTTCAATTGAGCAAGCAATTGTGCATCCGATACATTCTGGGTGCTGGTATTGTAAACCACATGGAATACCACGGGAATTGTAACCACCATATTGGTACGGTTACTATTTTTGGAGGATTGCTGGGAGATGTAGCTGAGAGTCTGGTTTTCGATTTCCTGCATACGTTGTGCAAAGCTGGGATCCTGTGCCAACTGGGTAGCTAACACATCCATGGTACCACAAATGCGCCCTTGCGAGGAGGCATAACTGCCCAATACAACGGATGCAAAAACAGAGATAAGAAGTAGGAATTTCTTCATATTGATATTTTAGTTTATGATATTAAAATTAGTCCTTACAATCTTGATTTTAAATGAATTTTGGCCAATTGCGATAAAATGAGGGTTAATCAGGATAAATGAACTTGTACCCGACTCCTCGAATGGAGTGGAAAAAAACCGGGTTTTTCGGGTCTTTTTCAAAGTACTTTCTGAAGGCCAAAATGAAGTTATCAACGGTTCTGGTAGAGGGGAAGATGTCATATCCCCAAACAGTTTCAAGGATTTGTTCTCTGGATACTACTTCATTTTTTCTTTCAATCAAAAGCTTCAACAAGGCGATTTCTTTTTTAGTCAGGGTAGCTTTTGTACCGCCTTTTCCAACAATTTCATAGGTCCGGAAGTTCACGGAGTTTTCCCCGAATTGGTAGGTTTCATTGAGGCTTTTTTTCTCCTCTACAGATAAGCCTCTGCGTATCAACGCCTGAACTCTCAATAAAAACTCCTGAAGGTTAAAAGGTTTGGTCATGTAGTCATCAGCCCCTCTGCGGAGGCCGGTGATTTTATCTTCTGGAGAATTCTTCGCCGATAAGAACAAGATCGGCACTGTGGCGTTATGCAATCGTATGGCTTCACATACCCCGAAACCATCCAGCCCGGGTAACATCACATCAAGGATTACCAGGTTGAACCGTTCTTGTTTGAATTGCTTTACAGCACCGGGACCATCACTCACAGCAACCACTTTGTAACCTTCCATTTCAAGATTCAGTCGAATGGCCTCCAGGAGGTGTTCTTCGTCTTCCACCAAAAGTATACGTATTGCCTGCGACATACTACAAAGGTAACCATCTGCGAGCCCTTTGGTTATCAATTTAAGCTGGTTTATATCAGTAACTGAATCAGCCTCACTTTCAATAATCCTTAACTTTGTTCCTCTTATGCCTACAGTGATAAACCATCTCCTCGGCCCCGAACACGCGCTTTTCCCAATATTCCGCAAGGTGGCGGACGGTATCCGGATCGATAAACTTGAAGCTCTTCGTTTATATGAGTCGGCTGAGCTGTCTCTTTTGGGTGGATTTGCCAATCTGGTGCGTGAGCGTAAGAATGGAAATAACACCTATTTCAACCGAAATTTCCATATAGAACCCACCAACATCTGTGTCTTTTCCTGCAACTTTTGCTCTTACTCCCGTACGTTGAAAGAGCGG
>JBJSZR010000076.1:0-1921 GCA_046090385.1 Bacteroidota bacterium | reverse complement strand
TGAAATGATATCCCAAGCGCTGCGGATAATTTTAATACCAATCAAAATCCATGAAGACTTACGTCATATCATCAGAAGAGATCGGTTTTGAATTGCTGGAAACCATTTTGCGGGAGCATACAAAGGTCACGTTGAGTGCGGAAGCTATCGGTAGAATCCGTAGATGCCGTCAATATCTTGATGAGAAACTTTCAAGGCACGAGGGCGCTATTTACGGTATCAATACAGGTTTCGGATCCTTGTACGACAAATCGATTTCTTCAAAAGACCTAGGCAGATTACAAAGGAATCTGATGACCTCCCACGCCTGCGGTACGGGTGAAGAGGTACCGGCCGACATCGTACGTCTTATGCTTTTATTGAAGGTCAAGGGCATGGCATATGGTAATTCAGGGGTGCAATTGGTGACGGTGCAACGATTGCTTGATTTTTATAATCATGATGTGTTACCTGTAGTGTATTCACAAGGTTCGCTGGGAGCTTCCGGAGATCTTGCGCCATTGGCACATCTTTGTCTGCCACTGATCGGTGAAGGGGAGGTGGTTATGGCAGGCAAACGCATGGCATCAAAGACAGCTCTGAAAAAGATGGGCTGGTCTCCGATCGAACTCCAGTCCAAAGAGGGTCTCGCATTATTGAATGGAACCCAATTCATGTCATCCTGGATGACCTATTCTTTGATGCATGCTTTTCATCATGCTTCAATGGCCGATCTTATTGCGGCACTTTCACTCGATGCATTTGATGGACGGCCGGAGCCATTCGACCAGCTTTTGCACAAGATACGTCCTCATCAGGGCCAGTTGGATGTCGCCGGTAATATGCGAAGTCTCTTGAAGGGTTCTCAAATGATCCGTAGAAAAAAGGCTCATGTGCAGGACCCGTATTCATTCCGTTGTATACCTCAGGTTCATGGTGCTTCTCGTGACGCCATCAATTATGCAGCACAGGTTGTTTTGACCGAAATAAATTCAGTGACTGATAATCCGACTGTTTTCCCGGAGGAAGACAAGATACTCTCCGGTGGAAATTTTCACGGACAGCCACTTGCGCTTGCTGCTGATTTTCTGGCTATGGCACTTGCTGAACTTGGTAATATTTCCGAACGACGGACTTACCTCTTGATCTCTGGCCAGCGTGGTTTGCCCCCGTTTCTTGTCGCCGATCCGGGATTGAATTCCGGATTCATGATCCCTCAATATACTTCCGCTTCCATTGTAAGTCAAAATAAGCAACTGTGCACTCCAGCGTCGGTTGATTCTATTATTTCTTCAAACGGTCAAGAAGATCACGTAAGTATGGGAGCAAATGCGGCAACCAAACTTTGGAAAGTCGCTGAAAACCTGCAAACTGTCTTAGCAATCGAATTGATGACAGCTGCCCAGGCTATGGAATTCCGACGTCCATCCGCTACCTCGCCTGTACTCGAAGAATTCCTTGTATCCTTCCGCAAACGGGTTAAATTTGTGGATGAAGATCGTGTTCTGTACGAGGATATCCGCGCATCCCGCGGTTTCCTTGATTTGTTCTGATACAGTTCAGGTTCGCTCTGCCATGGCTGTTCGTTTCTCCATCTGTCGGCTTATATCCCTGATGACAGCACTGGTGATGCTATTGCTTCATCATCCTGACATTTTCGCTCAGCCTTCCCGCATCAGGTCTTTGGAGTTTTCGAAATTCTCCATACCTGCAAAAGCCACTACGGTTAAAGAAGTGTCTGACCAGGACGCATCTGCAATTCATCCTGATTTCGGCTTTTTGCCCTTTGATCGAACTCCCTGCACTGATTGTCAGGAATTATTGGGTAAAAGAAACGCAACATCCAGAGAGTTCGTTAGCATGGATGGAAGGCATTTTTATCAATATGGTGCGGGTGCTTTGAATTATAAGGATGATGAGAATGGTTGGCGGGAAATCAATC
>JBJSZR010000075.1:0-2006 GCA_046090385.1 Bacteroidota bacterium | reverse complement strand
GGTTGTTATAGCCCGCGAGATCTCCAGCATTCGGGCAACCTTCAGGAACCCAGTGCGCGTCATGTACTACATTGAAAACAGCTGTGCCCGATGCACTGTATGCGGCTGGATTGCCCCAACGATACAGTATATCTCCGCCTTTTCCTGAATTGCCTCCGGCATGTCCAGCGGCCTCTGCCGTTGTCGTGCTGTGATCGATCACATAGATCTCATTCAGATTATGTGATGAAATAGCTATCTGATCCAGAATGGGATTATAATTCACTCCATTAACATGCATCCAGTCGCGCTGAGGACGATAGTTTATATTGAATAACTCCGGGTGATTTACAATAGAGGTCTGGTAATTTGAGGCGTTAGGATTCACATTCTGCACCAAGTGATCCCATGCTTTCCATTCCCATACGACCGTGCCGGAATTAGGACCGGTTTGTTGCACTTCCACTATCTTATCAGGCCACATGATACCGGTATAACCGGTACAACCTGCTGCAGTAACCTCTGCCTGAGTCCTTGCTTCATATGCGATCAATAAGACATTGCCGTTAGGCATTGGGCAGATATCATGGTGACTGCAATATCCAGTGGTGGAATACACGAAGTCCCACAATAAGTTACCACTATAATCGATTTTCTGAAACTGACCCGATATAGGACCGCCGGAAAATGAATTTCCGGACTTTGTGACGGTACGCCACAACACGCCACCCGGCATGACATATGTAGAATAACAGGTAGGGGCATTCGATGCATGGATCCATGAATGCGTCACAGTTCCATTCGTATCTATCAGATTGGAAGAGGTAGAGTTCTTGAGACTGTATGATGTTTTTCCTGGATACTGTTGAGCAGATACTGATAGAGCGCCAAATAAAATAAGAGAAGAAGCAATTCGGTTAAGCATGTTTAGTGTGTTGATTAGGGAATAGACTATGATCCGGATGAAATATTCAATCACCAGAAAACGATCGAGCAAATATAGTCATCAATCATTCAGCATTCATAATACCATCTATCACATCCAACAACCCACCGTGCGATTTGTCATCACAAAGTTGCCAAAACATGATTCCTCCAAGATTCTGATTTGAGACATATCTGGTTTTTTCAGCGATAGAAATCGCATTGTCATAGGTAGCGACCAAACGCTTCGTTCTATTTACAGCATATGGAGCAAATGCTACAGTGTCGAATCTTTCTTCAAATCCGTTTTCATCGCCTAAAAATTCATGAGCTGATTTATACTGAAAAGTGTGCGAGAAATTACAAGGTTGATAAAGATCGACAGGATGACCTTCCTCGATTTTGAAAACACGTGCATAAAAAGCAGCGCCGATAACGATCTTGGAATCCGGCACTCGGTTATCCCTCAACAATCGGACCGCATGATCAGTCGACTCTACTTGAGCAGTAGTAGAATATAGCGGGGTATGGTGTCCGCTTACCTTACTGTAACCATGAACCAGATCATATGACATCACATTTACAAAATCGACCATCGGCATAACAGACTTCCAATCTATTGCAGAATCGATATATCCGGAGTATCCTCCTGCGGCAAATGATAGCAGAAAATCATTTCTACATGAATTGCGTAGCTCGGCAATCAAAGCGGTGAAGTTGTTTTTATCTTCCGGCGACCGATTATGACCCGGAAAACCGCTGACTACAGGGTACTCCCAATCAAGATCCAAACCATCGACCTGAAAATAATCGGCGATGGTTCGTACAGACATTGCAAAACCGCTCCTGCCCTTTTCTTCTGAAAAAACATCCGAACAAGTGGCACAACCACCCCATCCACCTAAGGATAGCATGACCTTCAACTCCGGATATTTTTCTTTCAAGGATACTAATTCCCGGATGGCAACTGTATCAGCTGCATTGCGAAGGCAGAATTCGTTGTCACAAAGCTTCCCGAAACAATATATGATATGCGTAAGTCTGGAGAGTTCGAGACTGTCAAACGGAACCGTATTACCTGCATAGTAGCCTATCACTTTCAA
>JBJSZR010000074.1:0-2909 GCA_046090385.1 Bacteroidota bacterium | reverse complement strand
CAAGGAATCGAATCTGTGCGTCAGGGCGTATCAGTTGCTTGCAGCCGATCATACCATCGGCCCGCTGAAAATCCATTTGCATAAGATCATTCCAATAGGTGCAGGGCTGGGCGGAGGCTCATCAGATGCCGCATTCGTACTTAAAGGCATCGATCGTTTGTTCGGGCTGGGACTTTCTGATAGCAGACTGGAAGAATACGCAGCGAAGCTGGGGAGCGACTGTCCGTTTTTCATCAGGAATCGCGCGGTGTATGCAACAGGAAGAGGAGAGAAATTCGAAGATTTGAAACTCAAACTGGACGACTATTTCTTCGTGGTGGTAAAACCCAGAGTCCATGTGAGCACGGCTGAAGCCTATTCAGGTGTTGTTCCCCTCAGACCGGAAACTTCACTGAAGGAACTGATCAAAAAGCCGATTGAAAAATGGAAGGATGTCATCCGTAACGATTTCGAAAAAACCATTCTGGACAGCTATCCAAGTATCCGTAAAATCAAAAAGCGGCTGTATGATGAGGGCGCTGTTTATGCATCAATGAGCGGAAGTGGCTCTGCCGTATATGGGATCTTCCGTGAGAAAGTGGACCTTCACCTCCACTTCCGAAGTTCTACCTGTTGGCAGGGATTCGGCGGAGAAGGAATGAAATGACATCGAAATTCGATCAGCGCAAAAAGTCCGGTTAACCTCAGACCGAAAGTTTACAATTAGATCGGTCTCGATTTTTTGGATTAAAACTTTTACCTTTTACATCCTATCAGCCTTGTATCAAGTGAACAAAGAATCCACTCTCAAAGAAAAACTGAAAATTTTCAAGTCATCGGCCGGATCGGGCAAGACTTTCACCTTGGTAAAGGAATACCTGAAAATAGTCTTGCGCGAACCTGCCGAATACCGCCACGTTTTGGCCATAACTTTCACCAATAAGGCGGCCGAAGAAATGAAGTTGCGGGTGATACAGGCATTGGTAAGTCTCGAGGCAGGTGAAAAATCGGACCTAAGAGTACAGCTTGAGAAAGAGATCACCGGCACACCGATCACTGAAAATGCAAGCATCGTACTTCGATCTATACTGCATGATTATCCCAGTTTCGCCATCAGCACGATTGACAGTTTTTTTCAGAAACTGCTTCGATCACTGGCGAGAGAATTCCATCTGCCACTAAAAGTGGAGTTGAAACTGGAAGAAGAGGATGCCGTACTTGATGTCACCGACCGTCTCCTTAAAAAATCAGATGAAGATCCGGAGTTGGCAGATTGGTTACAGCAACTCATGTACAGGAAGCTGGAGGATGACAAAGGATGGGATATACAATCCGAAATTTCACTTATAGCGACAGAAATATTAAAAGAGGGTGGCGCATCAAATCAAACACTCACCCGAGCGGAAATACATGGACTGGCTGCAGAGTTGACAAAATTGCGCAGGACATTCGAGAGTAGTATTCGCGATGAGGCTCAAACCATACTGGACGGATTGAAAAAGTTCGGACTTGAACCTGACTTGTTCTATCATAGAGATAAGGGCGTGCTGAGCTTTTTAAGAAAGGTTCACAAGGGTGGACACCCTGACCAGTATGAAATTGGATCCAGAGCTGACAGAGCCATTGCGAAACCCGAAGGTTGGTTATCAAAAGAATCTGCAAAAGATGCACAGTTGGTCGAATTAATCGAGCGTGAATTCCAGTCTCACCTCCTTCTCATCGCTCAAACCATACATGAAGGATACCGTAGCTATGTGAGTTGCTTTCAAGTCCTCAAGACCCTTCATCTTTTCGGGATTGTTAACGACCTGTCACGTATGTTCAACGAATACAGAAGGGAACACAATCAGATACTGATTTCTGATACTGCAAAAATGCTCAAGGAAATCATTTCTGGTAATGACACGCCATTCATTTACGAAAAAACCGGAAACAAGTACAAATACCTTTTGATTGATGAATTCCAGGATACATCGGAGGTACAATGGCTCAACCTGCTTCCTCTTGTAGAAAATTCATTGAGCAGTGGCCATATGGCCCTTGTGGTAGGCGATGCCAAACAATCAATTTACCGATGGCGGGGAGGTAATCTGAAATTACTTCTTGAGGGAATTGAAAAGGATCTGATACGATTCAAGGAACTCATACATCCTGATCACCTGGCAACCAATTATCGCAGTAAGAAAGAAGTGGTGCAGTTCAATAATGCATTGTTCACGAACGTAATCAGGGTAGTAAGAAGTATGGAAGGGCTGGATGATCTGGCAACGCTTGAACTTGCTTATGGAAAAGATGTCTCTCAAGACACCGCCGAAAAAAACAACAAAGGTGGTTATGTAGAAGTGCGCTTCCTCAAAAATGAAAGCAAAAAGAAAGGAGAAGACCCGAATGAAGGTGGAAAATGGAAATCCAAATCACTTGAACTCACTCTTTCTACTATACATACTCTGCTGGAAAAAGGATACCGGTTCAGGGACATCTGTTTACTGGTTCGCACAAAACAGGAAGGCAACGACATAGCAAGATTCCTTTTTGACAATGGTATCACAAAAGTGATTTCACCGGACTCGTTATTGATTTCAGGGTCACCTAAAATACGCTTTCTGATCAACCTGTTCCGAGTATTGATAGATCCCGATAATGCAGTAGCCAGGAGTCAGGCCCTCCATCATCATCAGCTTACGAGCGGTGGTACTCCTGGTACGTTGCATCAGATATTCACTCAGCCGGACAAATGGAAAAAAGCCAACTGGACAGGTCAAGATCCAGAACCTTCACCGATTCAAGTGTTCAGGAATCTGATGCCGGCGGAGTTCGTAGAAAACATGGAATCCCTGGCGAAACTGCCGGTTTATGAAATCAGCGAACAACTGGTAAGGACATTCGGTTTGGGCGGAAAGCCCGATGCGTTCGTACAACGTTTTCAGGAC
>JBJSZR010000073.1:0-1499 GCA_046090385.1 Bacteroidota bacterium | reverse complement strand
TTCTTTTGAGCCATTTGCATGTCATGCGTAACTATACAAATGGTCTGGCCGAATTGTTTTTGCAGATCCTTCAATAATTCAAAAACCATGGCCGAATTTTTGGAGTCAAGGTTTCCGGTGGGTTCGTCGCCGAAAATGATCTTGGGTTCGTTGATAAGTGCCCTTGCAATTGCAACCCGCTGTTGCTGTCCTCCTGACAATTTGTTTGCTTTCTTGATGGCTTGGTCTTTCAAGCCAAGCATCTCCAGTTTTTGCATTGCATGTGATTCGATCATTCCTGGTTCGTATTTACCGAGTTTGAGTGCAGGCAGACACACGTTTTCCAGTACGGTGAACTCAGGTAGCAAGTAGTGGAATTGGAATACGAACCCTATTTTTTCATTCCTTATTTCTGCAAGTCGATTGCTAGAAAGATTCGAGAGTTCTTCACCATCGAAAAGGATCTCTCCTGTATAATCGGTATCAAGCGTTGACAATACATAAAGAAGTGTCGATTTTCCACTACCGGAGGCGCCCACGATGGAGACGAATTCGCCACGTCCTATGGAAACGTTTATGTCTTTCAATGCCTGGAATTCGACAGGGTCGTGATAGAACTTGTCAAGTCCTTTGGTGCGGATGATTTTTTCTTCCTGCATCATCATTTCGAGCGAATGATATCCACCGGATCCACATTTGCCGCCTTTCTAGCCGGTAAATATCCTGCCAATGTTGTTGCGATGAGTGCCGAAGTGAATGCAACGATATAGAAGAGGGGAGAGGAGTTGAATTTCAAGTACTCCATCGTTACGAATCCCTTGATGTTCATGGGTATGCTCCCGACCAGCCTTGTAAGTCCGAACCCTGCCAGTAAGCCGCCTAAACCGCCAACAATACCGATTGTGAGGGACTCTACAAAAAACAGCAGTTTGATATCTCTGTTTTTGTATCCTATGGCCTTTAAGATGGCGATATCCTGCATTTTTTCATAAATGATCATCGTAAGGATATTGAATATGCCAAAACCGGAGACTATCAGGATAGATGTGATGATAAGGTAAGTCACCATGTTCTGTATCTTGAATACACCGAAAATATTTGCGTTCGCTGATTTCCAATCCTCCGCCCTGTATCCGAACCGCTCCTGGAATTCTGCTGCCAGTTGTGGCGACTTGTTGATGTCTTTCAGTTTTATATTTATATCCGTTATATAGGAATTGTCCACTCCAAGCAATATCTGCGCATTACGCAGACTGATATAAGCTCTGCTTTTGTCAAGTTCTGTGAGGCCGGTTTTGTTGATGCCCACCACTTTCATATCCAATGCAGTGCCGTTCGGTGCGATAAGGCGGACATCATCGTTTAGTTTCACTCCTAGATTTTCAGCAAGTCCTTGTCCGAGGATGATCGCATTGTTTATCGTGGATAATCTCTTCAAATCACCTTGTACCATGTATTCGGATACATGGAAAACAACATCCTCCTTTTCCATGTCGATTCCTGCGATTCTTCCTCCATAC
>JBJSZR010000072.1:0-6767 GCA_046090385.1 Bacteroidota bacterium | reverse complement strand
TTTTATCGGCTCTGAAATATTCATCGGCACAGAATAATGGATAATGCCGCTCTTTCTCTGAAACAGAGGCGAATGCTTCCGAGTTGACGATGATCCCAAGCGTTCCAGGGATTTCAAAGTCAATTGACTTGTCACCGATATAGATGAAATCGCAAGCTTGGTCGGTAATATTCCACTTGTCGAGGGGAACTGAATATTGATAGCCCACACCAAAAAGGGATGCAACGGTTATTCGGTCTTTAGTGCTGTAATCTGCTACTACCCGTGGTACTTGTCGCCCTCCGACAGTCAATACCTCCGCTGTAGTTCTTCTCTTGTAATCGAATGGCGAATAAGGCAGGTGAATCGATTCTGGTAATTTGGATGTGCCTGTATCTACTGATTTTCTTCGAGCCTCGTATCGGTCGGCAAGTGCACGGGCTACCGGAATTTCGAATTCGGGATCTTCAGTCAGTGAAACACGAATCGTGTCGCCTAATCCATCTTCAAGCAAAGTCCCGATGCCTACAGCTGATTTTATCCTGCCGTCTTCTCCGTCACCTGCTTCTGTAACGCCGAGATGCAATGGATAATTCATGCCATGTTTATTCATGGTTGCCACCAATAGTCTGTAGGCCTGTACCATCACCTGCGTGTTACTTGCTTTCATGGAAAGGACGATGTCATGGAAGCCTTCATCCTCGCAAATCCTAAGAAATTCCATCGCAGATTCAACCATTCCAAGTGGTGTGTCACCATAACGGCTGAGGATACGATCGCTCAATGAACCGTGATTGGTTCCTATGCGCATCGCTGTGCCATTCTCTTTGCAGATGCGTACAAGCGGGATGAAACGCTCACGAATTCGCTCCAATTCGGTTTGATATGCTTCATCCGTATAGTCGATTGTTTCGAATTTCTTTTTGTCAGCATAATTACCGGGATTCACCCGTACTTTCTCGACGATTTTTGCAGCTACTTCTGCTGCGTTGGGTGTGAAGTGGATATCTGCGACCAAGGGTGTAATGTATCCTTGACGACGAAGCTCTTTCTTGATGTTTTCAAGGTTTCTTGCTTCATTGACGCTGGGTGCAGTGATCCTTACCAGCTCGCAACCGGCTTCAATCATGCGGATGCTTTGTGCTACCGTGCCTGCGGTATCCATTGTGTCTGTCGTGGTCATCGACTGCACACGTATCGGATTGTCACCTCCCATACGTAGCTCACCGATACGGACTTCCCGGGTGATGAATCGTGAGTAATGATTCAGATCGTTACAATAGGCAGTGAATTCCTGGTTGGTCATTTCAGAGAAACAAATATAACGAAGGATGGTTTGACTCCATATCGTTTCGAATCAACAGGGCAGCGTTTCAAAAGAGTAACCTTCATTTCTGAAGTATTCCAATACCTCAGGAAGTGCAATTCGTAGCCTGGGTTCGGCTTTGACACTGTCATGGAAAACTATGATCGAACCGGGTCTGGAGGACTTTATGACACGCTCTGCACAGGTCTTTCCGTCCATATCCGTATCATAATCCTTACTAAGTACGTCCCACATGATGACCTTATATTCCTTTCGGATCCTGGCTATCTGTGTTGGTCTGATTTTACCGTAAGGTGGCCTGAAAAGATCCGATTTCACCACCCTTGCGCATTTAGCGATATCCAGATAATATTCTCTGTTAAGCATGGTCCATCCATTCACATGCTTGTCCGTATGATTTCCTGTTCGATGACCTTCTTCCAGAATACGCTGATAGATATTGGCATTTTTTTTGACATTACTTCCTACACAGAAGAATGTAGCCTTTGCTCCGTGAACAGCCAATTGGTCAAGAACCCATGGTGTGACAACAGGAATCGGACCATCATCGAATGTCAGATGGATGACCTTCCTTTTTGAAGGTATTCTCCAGATCAGCGATGAGGAGAGTTGTTGGAGAAGTGCAAACGGCATTTCATTAAACTGAAAATGCCAGGAACCTGACTAAAGTGCGAGGCGCCTGGCATTTGAATGATCACTGTCTTATCATTGGAGGTCGGCTTGTGAGAAGAGATCCATGAAGCGCTTGTCCACTTTTGCAGAAAGTTCCTTCTGACTGGTCTGTCGAACCAAATCGTTAACGGAATTCAGGATATAGATCGCCTGTCTCTTGTCCGTATCCACGGTGCTCCAGAATTTCGTTTTCTTCAAGGAGATATAGTAGTCGAGTTGCTCCCCATAGATTTCGGTGAGCCGTTCTACGATAGCGTTCCCCTTTGCGATAAGTGCTTTGTCCACTTTGGTGGAGTCGATGCCTTTCCGGTCAGGTTCTGAAGAAATCACATTTCCTTTATAATCGGTCTTGATAGTTGGAGTCCTTTGCCCTGTCGGATCAAGATCACCGGACGCCTGATAGTAAAGTGCAGCGATGTTGATCATGAAGTAATTGTAAGGGATGGTTTTGTCAGGTGTGATTTCAATACACTTGTCAAGGACCTTCACGGCTGAGTCCTTCTTACCTTCACTCAGGAGGCCTTCGGCCAGACGGGCAAGATTGATGCGGAAGTTGGTGGTCATCCGGATGTTGTTTTCATCGAGATAGATCTTTTCATCATTCATGTTGCCGAACACGAACTTGTTCATCACATTCTCATACATGATACCCGTGGCAACTCTGCCTGTCGCTACTTCATTGGTTACCGGGGTATAGATCGGAACAAGGCGGTAGGTGAGTCCTTCCAGCTGGAAATAGGACTGAAGATTCACATAAGCATCAGTTCCTACAGTCGTAGCAAAATAAATCGGCCGTTTCCAGTTATTATTTGCCAGGATATTCAAGATGGTAAGATCGTTTTTCATGATATAACTCTCAGGAAGCTCGAATTCCAGGTAGGGTACGATCTTGTTTGCCAGATCAGGAGTCACTACTTTATTGGCAAGCACAGCAGCTGCGTCCACTTGCATTCTCACTTTGCGCGTGGGGTAGTAATTGATCATTTCACCACTTTGGCTTCTGGCTTGTACAGCCGGATCGTCGCTTCCCATGAATTCTATAAGTTCGCTGAGCTCAACAGGGTCTTTGATTCCACGGTCGTAATAAGCGATGTAATCCCTACGGCCAAGGACGTATTTGTCAGGTGTCCATGAGATCGGGATAGGATCGCTGTCATAATACTTGCGACGCAATTGATCGACATACCAGTCTGTATTCAGCAGGGAAAGGTTGACGACACGGACATCCGTTCGTACACCTTCTACTTCCTGCACATACCAAAGCGGGAATGTATCATTATCACCGTTGGTGAAAAGGATAGCGTTTTTTGCACACGACTGAAGATAATCCACTGCAAAGTCGCGGGAGGTGTATCGGTTTGAACGGTCATGATCATTCCATTCGGCACGAGCCATCAAAACGGGAACAGCTGCTGTACAGAGCGCAGTAGCACCCAGTGCACTGAAGTTGGCTGGAACCTTTTTCCTCATGAAATCATAAAGCGCCAGTACCCCGAATCCGATCCAAACGGCATACGCGTAATATGATCCGGCATAGGCATAGTCACGTTCACGTGGCTGAAGCGGGTAGCCGTTGAGATAAATGACGATAGCAATTCCGGTCATGAAGAACAGCAGGAATACGACCCAAGCATCGTGGTTAGCCTTATTGAACTGGTAAACCAGACCAATGATGCCGAGCAGGAAAGGTAGGAAGTACAGTAGATTCCTGGCTTTGTTGTTTTTCATACTTTCAGGGATCTTATCCTGAGGTCCAAGACGGCCAGAGTCGATGAAATCGATACCGCTTATCCAATTTCCTTTGGTGATTCCGCCAGGCCCTTGTGCATCGTTTTGCCGTCCTGCGAAGTTCCACATGAAGTAACGCCAGTACATTTCGCCAAGCTGATAGACGAAGAAGAATTTTATGTTGTCGCCCAGAGTCGGAGTGCGGTCGCCCTTTATGTCAGCCCATTTCTTGTATTCACTGATGTGGTTCTGCTGGTTGCTCCACATCCGGGGAAACAAGGTGGATTTTGACGGATCATAAATAGGCTCGACTCGAGTGGGGCCTTTCACATACTTATCACTACCATCGATCTTGGCCCACGTTTCGGCACCTTCTTTCTGATCGACCACCCGGGCATTGTAATTCTGTCCATAGAAAAGAGGACGATCGCCATACTGTTCGCGTTTGAGGTAGGAGATGAAGTTGAATACGTTTTCAGGATTGTTCTCGTCAAGTGGTGTGTTGGCGTTGGAGCGGATTACGATTTGGGCGAACGAGGAGTATCCGATGAGTATGAATGATACACACAGTATCGCCGTATTCCACACCGGCTTGTTTTTCTTATGTGTCCAAATGAGGCCGAATATGATCGATCCGATGATCAAAAGGCCATAGAAGATGATTCCCGAACCGAATGACATGCCGAGCGTGTTCACAAAAAACAAGTCGAAGGAGCCTGCCAGTGTGATCATACCTTGTATGATGCCGTACTGGATGAGTCCGAGTAAAGCCGCGCCGATAGCAAAGGTGGTGACGACACCTGAGGCAGTGACTTTTGAAGTCCGTTTGAAATAATAAACGAAAGCCAAGGCAGGAACGGCAAGAAGGTTCAACAAGTGGACTCCGATACTGAGCCCCATGAGGTAAGCGATCAGGATCAGCCAACGGAAATTATGTCTTTGATCAGCGACACTTTCCCACTTAAGAATCAGCCAGAATACGATAGCGGTGAAAAACGATGAACTAGCATATACTTCACCTTCCACAGCGGAGAACCAGAACGAATCGGAAAAAGTATAAGCAAGGGCACCCACGGCACCTGCGCCCAATATGGCGATGATCTTGTCGGTGGTTTCTTCACCTTTTCCTACAACCAGTTTTCGGGCGAGGTGTGTGATGGTCCAGAACAGGAAAAGAATGGTGAAAGCACTCATCAAAGCGGAGAGGGTGTTCACCATGATCGGGAACATCTTCACGTTGTCGCCTGCAAAAAGGATGAACACGCGCGCAAGAAGAAGGAACGTAGGAGCTCCGGGAGGGTGACCAACTTCAAGCTTGTGAGCGGTGGCGATGAATTCGCCGCAGTCCCAAAAGGATCCGGTTGGTTCGATCGTCGAGATGTAGGTATAGGCGGCGATGCCGAAAATGAGCCAACCGACCAGGTTGTTAAGCCTTTTGTAATTCATAGCAGTATTTGACAAAAAATGTTGCTTGCGAAGGTAGGAAATGGAAGCCGTATTATGGGCGCTTTACAGTTCTAAAAAGGGTTAAAAAAACTCAAAAAACGGGTTTTAACTCGTTGTAGGTGAGAATGAAGTCATCAGGACTTACTTGCTGTGAGGTAGATGTCCCAGGTGTTATCCAGGTCACTATCCTGAAGTAAGAAATCTTTGGTGGTGATATCCGTCGTGGTATCCACTTTTTCCTGCAATTTTTTCCGCATTAGGTTGGTGATGATATCATACGGTTTTGTGAGCCAGGATGCAGGCAAACGCTTGTGGAGTCCAAGTATATCGAAGCGCAAAATCATCCGAACGAATTTGCCGTTTTCGGCATAGTATGAATTAACCCGTTCATTCCCATTGAGTCCTTTAAGATTGAAATCATTCGTAAGCGATCCGATTTCTGCACGCATTTCATCAAAGGTGTATTCGTGTACATGAAACGGATTTCGCGCAAGTGATTTTTTGATATTGGGAGTTGTAACCAGCAATTTTCCTCCCGGTCGCAACACCCGAAGACATTCTTTCAGGAATTCTTTCCGGTGTGCGATATGTTCGATGAACTGGAAAGCGGTGATCGCATCGAAGGATGCATCATCGAATGGCAGGGGAGGAACGGCCCCATGCCGGAAGTCAAGGTTTTTGATTGAGGAATAGCGTTGATTATTGTCGGCTACAGTTGACGCATCATAATCGAGTCCGGTGATAGCAGAGGCCGATGTGGCCATTAGTGCAGTGCCGTAAGCATTTCCACAACCCACATCAAGTACCTTTTTTCCGGTAATGAAGGGTACTGCATATTCATAAGCGAACTGACACCGCTGGTAGGTGACGTTATTCGCAGCATCGTGTTGAGCACGTTCATGGGTGGACATGAAGCAAAGGTAAAAAAGGGTATTAAGGCTTTTGGCGAACTATTTTTGGAAGTAAATCTGCAATTGCCCATTCAACTATAAAGCCCTGCAATTCAATTTATTGCAGGGCTTTAATTTTCCCGAGTTGACCGACCAGGGCTCGAACCTGGACTCTTCTGAACCAAAATCAGACGTGTTGCCAGTTACACCATCGGTCAGGGGAGCGCAAAAGTACAAAACGCTACTGAAAATCGAAAGATTCTACCTCGCGGGTTTGACATCCATCACAATGCCTGCCTTGGTTACCCGGCCATGCCTCCTGTTTCTGTATCATGACCCAAAACCTGTCATTTGAAGGGCTTCCTGAAAAACACTCTTTTTGAGCGCTCTTCTGAACGGTTGACCACCAGATCCGTGTAGCGGGCCGCCTTCATTTACCGGACCAAGTGGGTCGGTAAACGATGTCTCAAAAGTATCCCTCGGCTTTCTAAAGTTTCTAAAAAGGCTTTGGCACCTATTTTCACCTATTTATCTGGTGAAAATCAATGGCGTTTTCGAGGCGACTTTTCAGCAGCGCCCGCCTTTCACCTGATTCACCCGAATTCACTTGATGTCGCCTGCGGGTTCTGGCAATTTTACGTTGCCTTTTTTCGGGCAATTCATGTCCAATACGCTACTGACTCGTTTCATTGCATGCAGCGCCAACGGGTATTCGCATACCGGTG
>JBJSZR010000071.1:0-1721 GCA_046090385.1 Bacteroidota bacterium | reverse complement strand
CTTGCATCATTCCCATTTGTTGAAGTCCAAAAAGGCGAATCTTTCTGCTGTTCGGGTGTAACAGGTCGGTATGTTGAAATACGCGTAACACTTTTCCGTCAACAAACAGTGAATATTTCTCCGATATTCTATGATCTCACTATCGAGTGCTGTGATGTTTATCCTAACACACCTCCGACCATTTCAAGCAGCAGAGGATGTAATCAGGATACCATCCGTGTAGCTGCTGGTCAGCCTTTGAGTTTCACCGTAACGGGAAATGATATCGATACCAATCAGGCTGTGACAATCACATCCACTGAATTACCAGTAGGAGCCACCATGACGCCGGCATTGCCAGTGGTTGGAAACCCTTCTCAGACTGTATTCAACTGGGTGACCGATTTTTCACAGGTAGGAGTATATAATTTCGCTTTTGAAGCGAATGATATCTATTGTTACTCTGCAACTTGTCCGGTGATCGTAGATGTGGTTCCATGCCCTACCATTCAATGCTCCGGTTCGGGAATAAGTTGTGTAGGACTTTGTAATGGTCGCGCAACAGTTTCGATTTCTGGTAATCCGACCAATTTCACTTACACTTGGAATACGAGCCCCATAAGAAACACCCAAAGCATTGACAACCTGTGCCCTGGAGTTTATCAAGTCGTGACATATGATGGCTTTGCTTGTCTTGACAGTTGTACGATTGTGATTCCCACAGATCCATGCGGTGGTTTCCAGACCTTTACGCAAGGAGGTTGGGGTGCTACGCCGAAAGGCAAAAACGTGGCTTCTTACCTCAAATCCAAATTTGCCAGTGTTTTCCCCACAGGCTTGACCATAGGCTGCAATAACCGACTAAGACTGACTTCATGGAATGCGGTTGTGGACTTCCTGCCTTCCGGTAATACAGCTCGTGCATTGCCTTCCGGTACTCTTTCGAACCCTGGTCAATCGTATCAAAATGTGTTGGCAGGGCAGCTTGTAGCAGCTACACTTAACGTTAATATGGATTCAGCAATTGTCAATTTCGCTCCAGCCACGGGTACTTTGGGTAATTTGGTTATTGCGAGTGGATTATTCGGTGGTTGGACAATCAATCAGCTAATCGCTGAAGCCAATCGTGCCATCGGTGGATGTGGATCAGTTTATGGGTTCAGCGATCTTAATATTGCGCTTGATCTCTTCAATAACAATTATAATAATGGGGAGTTCTTCAGCACGACCGTAAACCGTTGCTATTTGAGTTGTCCAATTGTGGGATCCGGTGGCACCTTGAGGACAGCACGTACAGTCAGGCCTATCATTGATGCTGAGGACCTTGAAATATTCCCTAATCCCGCCAGTGAAAGCATCAACGTACGATTCGTAAGCTCAACTGATTGTTTTCTAACCATGGATATCATGAATCTTAATGGCGGACTGATTGGTAACTTAATGAACCGGCAGCTTGTCGAAGGAGAGTTGGTAGAGGAGAAGTTCCAAATAAACCACCTCACACCAGGGGTTTATATTGTCCGTATGAGTGATGGAGTTCAAACCCTATTGCGTAGAGTTGCAATAGTGAAATAATATTGACTTTGATTTTCCTAGAAAGGCTCCACTTCGGAGCCTTTCTAGTTTTTTGTCGCACTTATATCTCAAGATTTAATAATCTACTTCTCAATTTTTGCTATCTTACTTTTGCATCGGAATCTTCGCTACCTGTTATCCGGGCATGTAGAATGCATGGATGCAGG
>JBJSZR010000070.1:0-4439 GCA_046090385.1 Bacteroidota bacterium | reverse complement strand
AAAATGATTTCCGAGTTAGGGATCAATCTGTCAGAATACCGCTATTCGACCGGTTTAATTTTCCAACCATTCCTGTTGGAGAGCGCTAATCTTTATTGAGCACTCTCCAAGCGAATTGAAATCCTCTGATAAAAAAAGCGGCCCTGTTCTCAGGGCCGCTTTCAAATGAATCAAATCAATGATCAGTTTGCCAGAATCAGGCGCAAGTCGGAGGGCTCTCCATTGCGAACTACGCGGAGGAGATACATACCAGGAGCAAGGCCTTGCTCTGTCAATGGAATCTCGATAGTGTATTTTCCACCATCCATGTGCTCGGCTTCACGCATCACCACGCGCTGACCGGTCATGTTATAGACTTCAAATATCGCTTTGCCGGCCATGTCCATTTCGTAGGCTACCGTCACTTTATCGGTGGTCGGATTAGGATAAGCGACAGGTGCTGCGTTGAACACTTCCACATTTTCTACAGAACGCGCAACCGTAGTACCGGGACATGCAACGTAGTTGTTGCGCTGTACTCCGTCTCTCCAGCTTTCGTTGACCAGGTTCAATGCATCTGTAAGTGCGGAGAGGTAGGTCTTTGTTCCACCACAACCTATCGCAGTGTTAGCCGCATTGAATAACTGCTGTACTGTCCAACCAGCAAATTGACCGGACGTTATCACCTGATTGGCAAACAACGTTGCAGAAGGAGCAAAGGCCGCATTGGCACTGTCGAATGCCAAGTTAAGCCTCAACGCTACAAGTTGACCTGCCATTGTATTACCGTAGCTGGCTGCAGTAGGATTGAGCAAGGTGCCGTTGTTCAATTGACGCGGGGTACCGGTGGTAGGCAGGAAACTACGAATTGCAGTTGGTGTGGTAATACGGATGAACCTGCCACAGGAGCCGATTACTAATCCGTTGGGGAATACCGTGGCGAAATTGGCATTCAAGTAAGCACCGGAAATCGAAGTTGAAGAAGATCCCCAGCCTCCAGGACCGTAAGTCCTGAACGGACCACAATTTCCTACAGCAGGCTGTGTGATAGTAACACTACCCGTGCGCGTACATCCGTTCGCATCCGTTACGGTTACTACATAAGTGCCAGCAGCAAGGTTGGACGCTGTAGCAGTGGTCTGAATCGGCACAGTATTCCACGAATATGTATAAGCCGGTGTACCACCAGTGGCGGTGACCGTTGCAGAACCATTGGTTCCACCCACGGTGGTCACATTGGTCTGGCTGAACGTCAGCGCGATTGCAGTAGGTTGCGTGATGGTGATACTGGAGGTTCCGGTACAACCGTTCGCATCAGTCACAGTAAAGGTATAAGTACCTGCAGAGCGCGTGAATGATCCGGTTCCATTGTATGGAGATGTGCCACCGGTTGCGCTAACCGAGACTGTTGTGCTTCCTCCGTTACAAAGGATTGCACTGCTCACAGAAGCTGTCACAGCGACAGCTGTCGGCTGGGTAATGGTCACTGAAGTCGTGGAAGTACAACCGCGATTATCGGTAACCGTAAACGTATAAGTACCCGCTGTACGTGTAAATGAACCTGTTCCCGTGTAAGGCGTTGTTCCACCCGTAGCGGATACGGTTACTGTCGTTGATCCGCCGAAGCAGGCGATGGTACCTGCTGATGAGGATGCTACCAAGGCTGCCGGTTGGGTGATAGTCACTGAAGCAGTCGCAGAACAACCGTTGGCATCGGTGACCGTGAAGGTATAGCTTCCGGCACTGCGTGTGAAGCTGCCTGTTCCGGTGTAAGGAGCAGTACCGCCCGTGGCTGATACCGTTACCGTGGTGGAACCTCCATTACAGGCAATGGTACCGGCAGTAGCCGTTGCGCTGATAGCAGTAGGCTGCGTGAGTGTGACCGAGCCGGTCGCGGTACATCCGTTCGCATCCGTAACCGTGAACGAGTAAGTACCTGCACTACGGGTGAATGAACCGGTTCCTGAGTAAGGTCCGGTACCTCCGGAAGCACTTACCACAACCGTGGTACTTCCGCCGTTACATGCGATTGGTGTTGAAGCAACGGCTGATACGGAGAGTTGAGCAGGCTGAGTGATTGTCACTGAAGTGGTGGAAGTACAGCCACTGTTATCCGTAACCGTGAATGTATAAGTTCCCGCACTGCGCGTAAAGCTTCCTGTTCCCGTATAAGGCGTTGTTCCACCCGTAGCGGAAACGATTACTGTCGTTGATCCGCCGAAGCAAGCGATGGTACCTGCTGATGAGGATGCTGAAAGTGCCGTAGGCTGAGTCACAGTGGCACCGGTAGTAGCTGTACAACCAGCCGCATCAGTTACAGTGAACGTGTAGGTACCTGCAGAGCGCGTGAATGATCCGGTACCTGAGTAAGGAGTTACCCCGCCTGATGCAGAAACCGTCACAGTCGTAGAACCGCCGAAGCAAGCTATGCTACCTGCAGATGATGTTGCTGATAGCCCTGTGCTGATGGTAAGATTCAATGTCTGAGTACCGCATCCACTGACTGACGAGTAGGTGCCCGATTGAGTGTAGGTCTGACCGTTGACAGTCCATGTATACGAACCGCAAGCCGTAGCAGAAGTGGTATTGTTGGTTGAGCTTATGATTGTCAAGTTGAGGATAGATGTAGCACAACCGCTTACGCTTGAGTAAGATCCGCTCTGCGTATAGGTCTGGCCGTTTACAGCCCACGTATAGGAATCACAAGCAGACTGACTGACCGTATTGGTGGACGATGGAGTGATTGTCAGATTCAGAACCGTCGTAACACAGCCACTTACGCTCGAGTAGGAACCACTCTGCGTATATGTCTGACCGTTCGCTGCCCATGTGTAGGAATCACAAGCAGACTGGCTTACCGTGTTGGACGTAGAAGGCGTAATGGTCAAGTTGAGGATTTGAGTTCCACAGCCACTAACACTGGTGTAGGTACCGCTCAGGGTATAGGTCTGGCCATTGACACCCCATGTATAGGAATCACATGCAGTTGCTGTCGAGGTGTTGTTCGTAGAAGTGACGATTGTAAGATTCAGTACTGTGGTAGCACAGCCACTTACACTGGAATAAGAACCGCTCTGGGTGTACGTCTGACCATTTACAGACCAGGTGTAAGAATCGCAAGCCGATTGAGTCTCCGTAGTGGTGGAAGAAGGAGTGATTGTCAGATTCAAAACCGAAGTAGCGCATCCGCTAACACTGGTGTAAGTACCGCTCTGAGTGTACGTCTGACCGTTTGCAGCCCAAGTATAAGAATCACAAGCCGATTGACTCACGGTGTTACTGCTTGATGGCGTAATGGTCAGGTTCAAAATAGATGTAGCACAACCGCTTACACTAGTATAGGAACCGCTCTGAGTATACGTCTGACCGTTAACAGCCCAGGTGTAAGAATCACAAGCCGATTGGGTTTCGGTCGTTGTTGAAGACGGAGTGATCGTCAGGCTCAATACCGTGGTGGCGCAGCCGCTTACGCTTGAGTACGTACCGCTCTGCGTGTAGGTCTGACCATTTACAGCCCAAGTATAAGAATCACAAGCCGATTGGGTTTCGGTAGTCGTGGATGACGGTGTGATCGTCAGACTCAATACCGTGGTAGCACAGCCGCTAACGCTTGAGTATGTTCCGCTCTGCGTGTAGGTCTGACCATTTACAGCCCAGGTATATGAATCACATGCCGACTGGGTTTCTGTTGTAGTTGTAGATGGAGTTACAGTCAATGACAGAACTTCTGTAACGCAATTGGTTCCTACAATTGAACCGGTTGAAACAACCAGATTGTCAATCGTTGAATATGCATTACCTCCGGCTGTTGAAATCGTCATGCTGGTAATATAAGAACCCGAAGCAACAAAGCCTCCAAAGCTTGTAGCCGCAGAAGTACTGAAGCTTTGAGTAGTTCCATCAGAAAGATTGAGAGTGATGGTGCCGGGTACTACATTGAAACTCACGTCCGTAATGAAAATATTCGCACCGACTGAAGTGACGCCATTACTGAACGAAACAGTCAAAGGGGTAGCGTTGATGGTACTCAATACATTGCTTCCACCCGCAACGTCAACGAAAAGACCTCCCGTAGCATTTGCTGTCCAAGTAGGAGAACCAGCTCCGAAATTCCCGGACAGCGAAGAATAAAATCCTGTAGTAGTTGAATTGAAGTCTTCAGTACCGGAGAGTGAATACCCCTGTGAGGCAACCGCTGAAGTCAATCCACTCAATGAGTTATAGAATGTAGAAGGCGTTACAGCGGTGTACGTGCCTGAAGCGGTGTACGTTTGACCATTCACCGACCATGTGTAGGTATCACACGCTGTAGCGGTGGTGGTGTTTGTGGAAGAAGGAATAATGGTGAGCACCAGGGTCTCAGTGGCGCAACCGCTTACACTACTGTACGTACCACTTTGGGTGTAGGTCTGGCCATTGACAGTCCATGTATATGAGTCACAGGCGGATCTGCTGACCGA
>JBJSZR010000069.1:0-3095 GCA_046090385.1 Bacteroidota bacterium | reverse complement strand
GGAAATGACGAACGCAGGTATCCTTGGCTGGATGAAGGCATGAACAGTTTTTTCGACAAGCGGTACATCTTCACCATTTTCCCCACCGCCCAAGCCGATTGAAGTACTCGTTCATCTTTGTCGAGTCGCCAGCGTAATTGGTGAAGATGTACCGCTTGTCGAAAAAACTGTTCATGCCTTCATCCAGCCAAGGATACCTGCGTTCGTCATTTCCAAGTATCCCATAAAACCAATTGTGTCCTACTTCATGAGCCAAAACGCTCTCCAGTGCAAGTTGGGAGGAGGCTGTGCCGATCGCAGTGATCATCGGGTACTCCATATCAGCACCTTCTGCCGATCCTACTTCTACGGCAGTGACATTTTTATAGGGATAATCGCCCAGCCATCTTGAATAGTCGTATACCGTTCGTTCCATGTATTCAGGTGCTTTCAACCACCAGCTTGCTTGTCTGTTTGTGAAGAATGCCCAGATGGTTACGCGTTCCCTGCTTGCAGGCAGTTCCATTGTGCTCTTGAGCACATGCCAACGTTTATCAGCGAACCACGCAAAGTCATGGACCCGGTCCTGACGGAAATGAAGGGTCTTCGTCTTGTCTGATGATGGGGGATAGCTCAGGTCTTCTTTTCTAAATTCTTCAATCGCCATTGTTTCCAGCATCTTGTTGTTCAGCCATTCGGTTTCCTTTTCACCATCCACCAGCTCGCCGGTAGCACCGACCACATAATTTTCCGGGAGTGTGATCTTGACATCGAAGCTTCCGAATTCACTGTAGAATTCTCCTTTATCCACGTAGGGTAAATACTTCCATCCGCCATCATCATACACAGCAGGTTTCGGATACCACTGTGTGATGTAATAGGACTGTTTATCATGTCCGAAACGGGAAATGCCTGCAGAAGGTATCTTGATCCGAAGGGGTGTGCTGATTTCTACAGAGGCCCCGGGATACAGCGGTGAAATCAATAGCAGTTTCAATACGTCAGGGGTGTCCGGCAGCGACTGCCACGATAACCGGTTACCATCGGCCGTGAACTCGAGTGAGTCGATGAAACCATTCTCTCCTCGTGCAAGTGCCCGTGACATACGCTGATCCGCATCGTTTTCGTATATACGCGCCAGCACGGTGTTTTCGTCACGATAAGCATTCGGCCAAACGTGCAGATACAAGATGTTCAGTGTATCCTGACTATTGTTCTTGTACAGGAAACTTTCTTTTCCTCTCAGATAGTGGCTCGCATCATCAAGCTCGACCTCTATGGAATAATTCACCTCCTGCTGGAAATAGCTGTTGCCCCGGCCTCTGCTGCTTGAAATCCCTGATAGGATGATCATTGACAGCGTGAACAACTGCCTGAAGTGATTCATAGCACCTGACGGCTTGTGCAGTGTTTTCATATCTCAATATCGCTCAGCTCTTTTTTCGTAATGCTTTGATGATGGCAGGCTCCAGTTCATCGGTTCTTAAGCCTTTTCCGATCACGCGTCCTTCTTCATCCAATAACACGTTGTACGGTATGGCTTGTAATAAATAGTCCTTGGCGCATTGGCTATCCCATCCATCCAGTTCGCTCGCTTGCGGCCAGGTAAGCCGGTCTTTCTCGATAGCTACTTTCCATGAATCAGCATTATCATCCAATGAAACACCGAGTATTTCGAAATTCGGCCCATTGAATCTTTTGTAAATACTCACCAAATCCGGATTCTCTCTTCTGCAAGGGCCGCACCAACTTGCCCAAAAGTCGACCAGTAAAACTTTGCCTTTGAAAGCATCCAGTGACAGCGGCTTCCCTTCCGGTGTATTAACTGCGATCGGAGGAGGAGGGAAACCCAATCGAAGGCGCTTCATGTTGGATAACTTTTCAGCAAAATCTGTGACATGAGTGTTTCCGGGAAACTGTTTTTGCAAGGTGTCGAGCAGCATTTCCAATAACGGAATGTCGCTATCCCGGTCAAGGAATTCAGTCGCCGAAATCGAGACGATGGAGGTCATGTTTCTATTCACGATTCCAGTGCAGAAAGCATGCATCCTGTCAGAAGAATATTGTTCCAAAACGCCAACTAATGAATCACTGGCAGCACGGTCCATTTCCCTCTGGGAGTCATAGACCTCATTGACTGAATCAGTCAGGCCGTTCACCGTAGTGCTTATGAGTCGCAATAATTCCGAGTCAGCTGAACCCTTCACCGTACAGGTGGACTCCAGCCTGAGTGCATCTCCCGTGATGACCAGTTGGTCTCCTTTTGTCAATACAAGATAAACGACATTGGTATCGTTCGTCCTCACCGTATAAAAATCAGTGCTGTCTATAGGATAATCGAATTCGAAACGACCCGAATCATCAGTAGTGACCGAGTCAAGATAGTATTCGCCCTCTTCGCTCAGCTTTCCCAGGTAAACTGTGCTGTTACTGGCATTATCAAACTGCCCCCGAATCATGACAGCGCGGTTTTCGTTGCAGCCGGCAATCAGAAGCGAGGTCATTGCAATTAATGCGGTAAATGTCGAGAGCCGTTTCATTTTGTTACGCAGATTCTGGTAGTTGTGTTGGTGGTTCCGTTCGTGAACCGAGCCAGATAAATTCCTTGGGACCATGGGGCTGTTGAAATACTTATTTGAGTGGTGCCATTCCCAATCGTTTCCTTATGTACTTGTCTTCCTGAGATGTCCATGATTTCAAGGCAGGATTCTTGAGCCAAAGCCTGGAAGTGAAGATTGATGATATCCGATGCAGGATTCGGCTGGCATACGATTCCGGCAGAGGCATCAGGAAGGGTATTCACGCTTGCCATGACTTGAGAAATGTCGAGCACGAACAATCCTTGTTGCATGTCGCTCGCCAAAAGGTTTCCGCTTGGCAAGTCTGTATAAACAGCCCAACATCCCTTGTAGGCAGGTGAGAAGTAGCTTCCAGCAGGATTAGTAGGGTATGTATCGAAATATCCGTTGCGAACCGGGTTACGCGGATCAGTGATATCGTATGCCTGTACACCATCCTGGTAGTATGCTATGAAGAGTTCGTTGTTCAGCACATAAGGATTGTGTGGCGTTGCGCCCTGGTTGGAGTAGAACGTATCGACTACAACCATATTTGAG
>JBJSZR010000068.1:0-10227 GCA_046090385.1 Bacteroidota bacterium | reverse complement strand
ATCAAGGAATAGAATACCATGGCAAATCACAAATCTTCCCTTAAGCGCATCCGCAACAGCGAAACCAAGCGTCTTCGTAACCGCTATCACGCGAAGACCATGCGCAATGCGCTCAAGAGCTATCTTGAAACGACTGATAAGTCAGCGGCCACCAAATTGATGCCAAAATTGACTTCCATGCTCGATCGTCTCGCCAAGAAAAATGTGATTCACAAGAACAAGGCCTCCAACCTAAAGAGCGAGTTGGCCGTGCATCTGAACCATCTCAAGTAATTCAACGTTGACGGGACCAACGTCACGGGCCGCCTTACAAGGCGGCCTTTGTTTTTCTACCAATAAATTATCCATCCTGAATTGGATGTGTTTCAGTATTCAGCTTTCGACCTTTCAGAAAAATATTTTTCATGGAAAGGATTCCTGTAAAGGAATGGGCAGAGGAGGATCGACCTCGTGAAAAGTTCCTGACAAAGGGACGACATACGCTGACGGATTCTGAATTACTGGCTATCCTGCTCGGCTCCGGTACAAGAGACGAAACTGCAGTGGAGCTTGCGCGTATTATTTTGAAGCGGTTCCAGTACGACCTGCATAAGCTTGGAGCATCCTCAGCACAAGATCTGATGGAGATAAAGGGTGTGGGATCAGCAAAGGCAGTGACAATCCTTGCTGCCATGGAAATCGGCAAGAGAAGGCATGCCCATTCTTCCGTTTCACTTGAAAAAATCGGAGGAAGTGCTGACGCAGCTTCTATTTTCAAATCTCTGTTGGGAGATCTGATGCATGAAGAATTCTGGGTCGCCTATCTCAATAGGGCGAATATGTTAATCGGGCGGGAACAGATCAGCAAAGGTGGAATGACGGGCACCGTTGCAGATCCCAAAATCATTTTCCAGTCGGCATTAAGGCAAAAAGCCTGTAGCATCATTCTTTGCCATAATCACCCCTCTGGAAATATCAAACCGAGCGAAGCGGATATACGCCTCACAAAGAATCTGGTCGAAGCAGGCCGGGTATTGGAGATAAGTGTGCTCGACCATCTTATCGTGACGCGTGAATCTTATTACAGCTTTGCCGACGAAGGAAAGATCTGAATCACGCCTATGCAAGTTCACATATCGAAGGTTTGTGTAATTTCAGACCGATGATCCTGGTGATTTGTCTTACCGCCTTTGTAGCTGCACTGCTTACTTTCTTTTCGGGTTTCGGTTTGGGCACGCTGCTCTCCCCGGTGTTCATGCTCTTTTTCCCAGTCGATATATCCATAGCATTGACAGGCATCGTTCATTTCTTCAATAATCTTTTCAAACTGGCACTTATGGGAAAAATGGCAGACCGAGGCATACTTGTACGCTTCGGAATACCATCTGTCCTTGCGGCGATGTTGGGAGCATGGTTACTGATGAGATTATCCGGCTTTTACCCTCTTTATCATGTCGATCTTTTCGGGCATGATAACCCAGTCAGCCCGCTTAAATTCACCGTAGCATTGCTACTGATGTTGTTCGCAGCCATGGAACTCATTCCAGCATTGGAGAAAATGAGATTCAGTAAAGATAAATTGATCATTGGCGGTGCAATAAGCGGATTTTTCGGCGGATTGACTGGCAATCAAGGTGCATTGCGAAGTGCATTCCTCATAAATGCAGGACTTTCAAAGGATGCATACCTGGGAACTGCAGTTGTGGTCTCTAGCCTGGTCGATTTCACAAGGATCGGAATATACGCTTCCCAATTCAAGGCGACTGGAATCTCAGTTCACTGGCAATTATTGACAGCAGCGACCCTCTCCGCCATGACAGGTGCGTTCATCGGAAACAAACTTTTCAAAAAAGTCACCATGGGATTTGTCAGATATTTCGTTGCAATATTCCTTCTGCTAATCGCGATCGGACTCGGCACCGGGTTGATCTGAAAATTTCAAGATTGATGTGCTTGCGAATTGTTTCGGTCCTTACAGCTTCACTGATATTACTCCAATACCAGCAACAACTTGCACAGCCCAATCCGCACTTCCACCTGGAGCAGCTGAAAACGGGAGTTTATGCCGCTGTGGCCGAAAAAGGCGGACATGCCATTTGTAATGCAGGTATTATTGATCTGGGTGACGCAACAATCGTGATCGATCCCTTCATGGGCCTGGACGCAGCGAAAGCACTGAGCGATTCGGCTACCCGTCTGACCGGACGAAAAGTGACACATGTGGTGAATACACATTACCATGATGACCATGTTTTAGGCAATCAAATTTTCGAAGGGGCGCAGTTCATTTCCACGCAGCAAACCCGCGAATTGATGCTCGAAATACTGCCAACCGAGCTTATTGATGCTCAGGAGAATGCCAAGAAAAGACTAGCGGAACTGGCTAACACTGATACAACCACTATGAGTCGCTTCGAGTATGAAGAGCACTTGATGTGGAGAGGGTATTACAGTACGTTCATCAACAATTCCGATTCCGTGAAGCTGACCCTACCGGATGTAACATTCCATGATCAGATGACGATAAAAGGTAAGAACCGCTCTCTGGTACTTAAAAGTCTTGGAGCAGGACATACGGGAAGTGATTTGATCGTCTTTATGCCACAAGACAGTATCGCTTTCGCAGGTGATTTGCTTTTCGTGGGTCATCACCCTTGGCTGGGGGATGGAAATCCTGATGAGTGGATCAACTGCCTGGAATCGCTCAAAATGTCATCGGTGAACCTCATAGTTCCCGGTCATGGCCCGTTAGGAAGTAAAAACGATCTTGATACCCTGGAGGAATACATCAGGAATGCTCTTGAAAAGGTGGATTCTTACGTGAAAAAGAAGAAGACGCCATTTGAAGACCCCGAATTGATGATCCCAGAAAAGTACTCGGAATGGCATCTTTCAATCTTTTACAAACCCAATATTTACTCGCTTTTTCGCAAAAAGGAAGCAAGGTGACGAGACCGTGCGACTTTAATAAATTTTAACTAGGAAAATTGACCTGTAAAAGACTTTTTGATGATTCCGGGAACAATTTTTGCCATTAGAAGCACTCCATAAAAAAACACTTGACCTGGGAAAAAATCAACAATAACCACCACTGAGTGTTATAACGACATCCAACTATCCATAACTGCCGATGACCCTTTTTGACGATATCCACAGACGATTCCAGGATGCACTCGGAATAGCCATGTCCGAGGTCAACTACAGCTACCTTGATACGCCTGATTTACTTCGAAGCCAGCCAGCAACTGATGCATTCATCCGGGAGTTAACAGAATCAGGTGCTCGATGCAAACTGATTTACTTGTCCAAGACCATCAACAAGAAGGACTTCGAATCGATGATTGTGAGCTCCTCCTTCCCATTTTTGTATTTCATAAAACAGGGAAGCGGATTCAAAGCCATCATGATCATCAATGGAAAAAGGGGCAATAAGATCTATGTTTCGGAGGGCAGGAAGATGATTGAATCCGATTCCGAACAGACGAAATTCCTGATCGAAAAAGCTTTAAAAAACGAAGATGGTTCAGTGAATGTCATGACCTGTTTTCCTAACGAGGCTGTGGATGATCCGGATACCTTCAAAGCCATCGATTTGAGCGGATCTCGTTACAAGATCGTGGAGAAACTACTACGCATGCTTGCACCGGAGAGAAAGGAAATCCTCTACGTGCTTACGTATGCGGTATTCATCGGACTCATAAGCCTCACCCTCCCATTGGGCGTGCAAAGTCTGATCGGATTCATCTCCAGCGGGCAAGTTGTCACCTCCTCGACGGTATTGATCATCTTCATCCTATTGGGAGTGATTTTCAGCGGCCTCATGATGATTTTCCAGTTGGAGCTTGTGGAATTCCTACAGCAAAAGCTTTTCACCAGAACAGCATTCGCATTCGCATTCCGAATTCCTCGACTTCGAATGGAGGCTATACTTAAATACAATCCGCCGGAACTGATGAACAGATTCTTCGACACCCTCACTTTACAAAAAGGTGTGCCTGTGATTCTCATCGATCTTTCAGCGGCGATCCTTCAAGTGTTTTTAGGGATATTCCTACTTTCCCTTTACCACCCGCTTTTCATACTCTTGGGTGCCCTGCTCGTAATAACACTGATCAGTGTTTTACGTATGACAGGGCCGAAAGGACTACGCACCGCACTTGCTGAATCGGAACACAAGTACAGTGTAGCGAACTGGCTTGAGGAATTGGCAAGATCCATCAGCACATTCAAGCTTGCAGGACATTCCACGTTGAGTATGGACCGTACCGACTATCATGTCGGCAATTACCTGCATGCACGCGAGAACCACTTCAAGATCCTCAAGGTGCAATATTACACCTTCATCATCTTCAAAACCGTCATTACCGCCATTCTCCTCATAATCGGTGTAGCACTGGTCGTGAACCGTCAGATCAACCTGGGTCAATTTGTAGCCGCCGAAATCGTGATCATTCTGATCATGAATTCAATAGAGAAAATCATCCAGAAGATCGATGATGTATACGACGTACTGGTCAGTATTGAGAAAATAACCAAAGTCACCTCTTTACCTGTCGATGAATCGCAAGGAACAGAACTTCCGGAAACAGGCATCAATGCGCTCTCTATCGTTATCAACGAGCTATCTTATTCTTTCCCTGAAAGCGAAAAGAAAACGATTCATGAATTCAATCTGAAGGTCAATCCTTCTGAAAGAGTGTGCCTCGCCGGTGGAAACGGTTCGGGCAAATCAACACTTGTGAACATACTTTTGGGACTTTATGATTCTTATCAGGGAAGCATACGATACAACGATGTTTCCCTGAAGGAATTGGACCGTAACTCCCTTATGAATCGAATAGGGAATTATGTATCCCAAGACACGCTTTTCGATGGAACGATCCTAGAGAACATCACTATCGGCAGAAAAGGCATCACCTTCGAACACGTAGTGTGGGCAGCAGACAAAACAGGATTATCCGGATACATTGCAGCCCAACCGCAAGGATATCAGACCCGACTGGTGGGAGGGGCGAGCAGATTGCCTGAAAGTGTCTTCCATAAGCTCATTCTTGCAAGAAATCTCGTCGAGCGTCCGGCGTTACTGATTATCGATGATTTCCTGCTGGGTGTTGAGCAGGAGGAAAAAGTTAGAATCCTTGAATTTCTTCTCAGCAAAGAAAACGAATGGACGATCCTTCTCATCTCCAATGACCCGCTGGTCATGTCGAGGGTTGAGCGCACTGTCTTGATGAAGAACGGTAAGATCATCGCATCAGGCACCTATGATACCCTTTCGCGGGGAAATGAAGATTTCAAGCGTCTTATAAATCAACTCGACTGATCGATGATGAACTTGAACAGCAAAAACCAAGAGATGAACAAGGACGAAACGAGCTTCAAATCGATCCATCTGGTCAGGAACACCCGGCATGCAATCAAATTCGCACGTGTATCGATGTGGTTTTTTGCGCTCCTTTTTGCAACACTGTTCATGCCATGGACACAGAACATACGGTCAAACGGCTCGATGACCACCTATCTTCCGCAAGACCGTCCGCAGACCATCCAATCCTTGATTGCGGGCCGGGTGGAAAAGTGGTATGTGCAGGAGGGTCAGTTCGTAAAAAAAGGCGATACGATAGTACGGTTATCCGAAATCAGAGAGAAGTTTTTGGATCCTAAACTCATCGACCGCCTGGATGACCAGATAAAAGCAAAAGAAAGTTCTCAGAGTTCGACATCAGGAAAAGTCTCTTCTCTTGCGAACCAGATAAGTGCATTACAGAAAGAGAAAGTTCTTTCGCTGGAAAAAGCACGTAATAAAGTCCGTCAAGCTGAATTGAAATTGATTAGTGACAGTGCGGATGTCAGAGCGGCCGTAGCCGACCTTGAGATAGCGAAGGCTCAGGCGCGCCGTTCCGATTCACTTTTGTCAAAGGGTTTATTGCCCGTTACAGAACAAGAAAGGCGTAATCTTAAGTTACAGGAATCAAAGGCGAAAATCGTTTCAGCGGAAAACAAACTGCTTTCCGCCAGGAACGAACTCCTCAATGCTGAAATCGAACTCGGTTCCATTGAAGCCGAATACACCAACAAGATCAGTAAGGCAGAATCGGAACTGAATGCATCACTCTCCTATATGTACGAGACGCAATCTGAAATCGCTAAACTGAATATCGAATTTTCCAACATGGCCATCCGCAGCGGTTATTATTTTGTGACTGCACCGCAGGACGGGAATGTGGTGCAAGCCAAGATATCGGGTATCGGGGAGACCGTTTCTGAGGGAGATGTAGTCTGTAGCATCATGCCATCATCTCCACAACTTGCGGTGCAGTTATACGTACAGCCCATGGATATCCCCCTCTTGGAAAAAGGACGGAAAGTACGGATACAGTTTGACGGCTGGCCTGCATTGGTCTTCTCCGGTTGGCCAGGCACCAGCTTCGGAACCTTCGGAGGCATAGTTAAGGTGATCGATAACTTTGATACTCAAGGGCGATACAGGATATTGGTAATTCCGGATCCAGACGATCAGGAATGGCCTAAGCAATTACGTGTCGGCTCCGGTGCCTTCGGCTGGGTGATGCTCAAGGATGTACCTATCTGGTACGAATTGTGGCGCCAGTTCAACGGCTTCCCTCCCGATTATCTGGGCAAACAACCGGGTACGACAGCCACCGAAAAGAAATCGGATGAAAACAAAAAAGAGAAATGATGACACGACTGTCACACATCGTATTTCTCACTTGCATCCTCCTGCGCAGTTTGGTTTTCGCACAGGTTCCTGGCGTTATGACCTATTCGGAGTACCTGGGAATAGTCCAAGCCAATCACCCCCTTGCCAAGCAAGCATATACTTTATCGGATGTTGCGAAACGTGAAATACAGGCGGCACGTGGAGGTTTCGACCCTGCACTCAAGAGCAGTTATTCGGATAAGACCTTTGATGGTAAAGAGTATTGGAAAATTTGGGAGAGTTCACTGATCATACCTGTATGGCCTGGTATGGACTTAAAGGCAGGGTTTGACCAGACAACAGGTAGTTATCTTGATCCGGAAGATGTGACACCTACGGCAGGCTTGACATACCTGGGACTTTCGGTACCTCTCGGTCAAGGATTATTGATTGATTCCCGCCGAGCCATATTGCTTCAAGCCAAACAAACGCAGCGCATGGCTGAAGCCGAGCGGGTGAAACAGATAAACAAAGTATTGTTGCTGGCTACGAAAGATTATTGGGACTGGTCCTTCACTTTCCAGCGAAAAAAACTACATGAAGAAAGTCTCCGCTTAGCCTCTGTCCGATTCGAAGCCATCCGTGACAGAGTGCTTCTCGGTGAGCAGGCCGGTATTGATTCATTGGAAGCATTCATTGAAGTCCAGAACCGGCAGAACATTCTCTCCCAATCCGTACTGGAAGAAGCTAATGCAAGGCTCATTGCTTCCAATCATTTATGGAGCCCAGATGGAGAGGCCGTGATTCTTGGAGAGCCTGTTTCACCAATGTCCGGACTTGAAGAGGACTTGGTGCTTATGAATTTTCAATTGGGACCACTGCTTGACTCTGCAAGAAGCACCCACCCCGAAATATTGAAATATGATGCCAAAATACAGCAGCTTGGTATCGAGAAGCGCTGGGCTGCTGAAAAACTTCGCCCGAAACTGAATCTTGATTATAATTTCCTTTCCAATCAAAACAACGCGCTGCGCTTCAATGATTATTCACCTTGGTTGAACAATAATTATAAACTTGGTCTGAATTTCAGCCTACCGTTGTTCCTGCGCGAGGAGAGAGGCAAGTTGGGAATCATGCGATTGAAAATCACCCAAACAGAACTGGAGCAGCAGCAAGTTTCAAGGGAAATTGTCAACCAGGTGCGTACCAGTTTCAATGAATTGAATGCTTTAGCGGGACAAATCAGCGTTCAGCAACAATTGCAACTGAATGCCGATAAATTACTCGAGGGGGAATTATACCGGTTTTCAGAAGGGGAAAGCTTCCTTTTTCTCGTAAATACGCGAGAAAACAATGTGATAAACAGCCGGATAAAGCTTGCTGAACTCAGGACAAAATTCGCCAAGAGTACGGCCAATGTTTACTGGTCGGCCGGCCAGATGCCACGATAAAGAAGCCTCCACTTTCAACCTTCCTTTATGAAACGTATCTTGCCTTTCAATTAAGGCAGAAATGCTGCTTGTCTATTCCCCCAGGTTTTCCTACCGTCTGGAGTATATCCTTGATTTGTTCCTGAAGGAACTGTTGGGTGCGGAATATTCCATTTGTAGCGACGAACAGGAGTTCCTTTTACACCAGGGACCGAAATTTTCCTACTGCGAAAAGCCGATCGGGCAAGAGCCGTTTTTTTATGCCACCACCCTGCTGTTTGAACGGGGAATTCGACAACAAGAAATAGCAGTTTTCGACTGGGAGGGTTCCAAGGCTTTTTTTGCAACGCATCCGAAGTTCCTGATGCCCTTCGATCCGTTCGCTGCCGCATTTTACCTGGTCACACGTTATGAGGAGTACTTGCCAGGACAGCGGGATTCACACGGACGTTTCGATGCTCGGCAATCACTTGCCTGGCAGAAGGGATTCCTACAACAAGCCGTGGTAAACAGATGGGCCAACCGCATCGGTGATATTCTGCAAAAGCAATTTCCTGCACTTGCATTGAAGCGACCCGAATACAAGTACATATCCACCATCGACATCGACAATGCATGGGCCTTCAAAGAGAAAGGATTGCTCAGGACGATCGGCGCCCTTGTGCGCGCTTTAATCAACCTGGATGGTCAGGCGATTGCGGAACGTCTGGGTGTCCTTGGCGGACGGAAGCATGATCCTTATGATACCTACGCAGAGCTCGACAGGATCAGAGATGAATACGGTGTCGAATGCCGCTATTTCTTTCTATTGGGCGATTACGATGAATACGACCGTAACGTCTCGGTGAGCAGAAGGAATTTCCGATCACTCATAAAATCGATCGCAGATTACAATCCTGTCGGTATACATCCCTCCTACCGTTCAAACGAGGAACCCCAAAGGATACGTATGGAACAAAACCGGTTGAGCAAGATCGTAAGGCGTGACATTCATCACAGCAGGCAACATTTCCTTAGATTGTCAATGCCCGAAACTTATCGCCGTCTGATCGATTGCGATATCACTGACGATTACACGATGGGGTTTGCGCAAGACATCGGTTTCAGGGCAGGAACTTGTACGTCTTACCTTTTTTATGATCTGAGTGCAGAACAGACCACCTCTCTCAGGATCCATCCGTTTACGGTCATGGATGCAACCCTGCGTAATTATCTTTTACTCAAACCTGATGAGGTAATGGCAAGGGTAAAGCCGCTAATCATCGAAACGATGAAGAACGGCGGAACGTTCATGACCCTTTGGCACAATGAATCGCTATCCGAAAAAGCACCTTGGAACGAATGGAGTGGCATTTATGAAGAAATCGTAAAAGTCGCGGTCAAGAAAAACACATGATACGTCATCTTCTCAACGAGGAAATCGACAAGCGCCGTTGGGATGCATGCGTCACCAACTCTTCCGCTCCTTTTGTTTATTCAGAAAGTTGGTTCCTTGACATCGTCTCGCCAGGATGGGAGGGCCTTGTTTCAGACGATTATGAAGCAGTATTTCCTTTGGCTGTGCGAAAACGTTTGGGAATACGTTATGTGTTCCAACCTCCGTTCTCACAACAGCTCGGAAGTTTCGGCTCAATTGATGCGGACCAATTTCTCCATTCGATCCCGAAAGATATAAAACTGGTCGATATGCAGTTGAATGAATCGAACAGCTGTAACCATTTCAAATCAGAAAAACGTCCAAACTTGAGTCTTTCACTTGCAAGCGATATCGATTCAATCAGAAAAAACTATTCCGAGAATCTCAGGCGCAATTTGAAGAGATCGTCGAAAGCGGACTTTGTTCCGACTGACAACATCGGTACTCAGGAGCTGATCAGACTGTTTCGTGAATGTCGGGGCAAATCGATCGGCCAAATGAATGACCGGGAATACGGGATCCTGGAAAAAATCGTGGCAACAGCTGTAACCAAGAAACGTGTAGAGTTCCAAGGATTACGCGACACCTCCGGCCGACTGCTTGCAGGAGCAATATTTCTAAGATCGGGTCACGGTTGGATTTTCTTCTTTTCAGCTACGCATCCATTGGGCCGAGAAACAGGAGCTATGAGTAGCGTTATCGACCGCTTCATTGAAAGGCATACGGGCGAGAACACAACA
>JBJSZR010000067.1:0-4537 GCA_046090385.1 Bacteroidota bacterium | reverse complement strand
TTCACCCCGATTTCCATTCCAAGTTACAACAACGCTGAACGTGTGCTCTTTCGACATAAGGGATGACTGATTGAATGAGGCGAAATGTTTTTATCCGAATAGCGCTTTCAGTTCGGTGGCCTCTTCCGGCTTCATTTTTCCACCAAGAATCAATGAAAGTTGCCTGCGTCGCAAAGCGGCATCGAAACGCTTTTTCTCTTCCTCGGATTCAGGAACAAGCTGCGGAACATTGATCGGATTACCCAACTGATCGACCGCGACGAATGTATAAATGGCTTCGTTGCATTTCTTCTTCTCCCCTGTCGTATTGTTCTCCACCCATACATCGATAAAAACTTCCATCGACGAGGTGAATGCGCGAGAAACCTTCGCATGCAATGTTACGATCTCCCCCAAACGTATCGGCTGATTGAAAGAAACGTTGTTCACTGATGCCGTCACCACCACACGACCGCAATGGCGGTGTGCACTTATGGCGGAGGCGATATCCATCCAGTGAAGGAGGCGTCCACCCATCAGATTACCCAATGTGTTCGTATCGTTCGGCAGTACCATCTCGGTAATGACGGCCAGCGATTCTTTTGCGGTTTTTGATTTCGTGGACATGGAGAAAAATTCTAGTACTCAGCGGATGCGTTTCAGATTCAATTCACCGACGGGATTCACGATCAAGGGGACTTTTTCAATCGTCACTGAACTGGTATCGAGCCCGAACGCGCGTTCTTCAGATAAAGAAAGTCGCTTCAGCAAGAAATAAGTATCAAGCGTGATCTTTTCATAAAAAGGAAGCTCGTTTTCGTACGATAAATATTTTTCCATCACCACGAACCTGAAATCACCGATGAGGTTTTTACGGCCAAGAGATTCGTAACGCGATGTGATATCAACTTCGAAATTGCGAACCATATCCTCTACAACACGACGGAACATGAGGTTGATGCGCGGTTCAACGCGGAAACCCAAACGGAAATCGATGCGGATGATATTGCCTTTCAAAAGCGGGGTCACCTGATATTCCATCGTATAGGGTTCATCCATTACATCCACGTGCACAAACCAATACATATCGGCGCGCTTAGGTTGCTTTTGAAGAATGGAATAAATGACCTTTGCCTCCACTTCCTCCCGCTGATTCGCAGAGGTGAGATAAACAAGATGTGTCGCGTATTTAGGAATAGAGAAATCGTGGCTCAAGTCGCGCAGTAGTGGCAGGTATTCCTTGAGTTTGACGAACTCGACGAATCGATTGCGGATCTTTCGCGCCTTGTACCAGTCCCACATCACATAAATCATCGCCAGACTGATGATCATGCTCACGTAGCCTCCATGTATGAACTTGCTGAGATTAGCTACAAGGAAGGAGAACTCGATAGTACCGTATACCAGAACGAACAATCCGATCACCCACATGGGATATCTGCGTAGCATCAGATAAAAGACCAACAACGTGGAGGTCATGATCATGTCGATGTTGATGGTAAGACCGTAAGCCGCTTCCATCTTGGACGACTCTTTGAAATACATGACGACTCCGATGCATCCGGCAAAAAGCATCCAGTTGATGGAGGGAATATAGATCTGACCTTTCAGGTCGGTAGGGTATTTGATGCGTACACGTGGCCAGAAATTGAGACGGATCGCTTCGTTGATAAGCGTGAATGACGCGCTGATCAACGCCTGACTTGCTACAATAGTCGCGCCGGTGGCGATGATGATACCTATCCAGCGGAAGCCGTCAGGCATCATGGAGTAAAAAGGATTCTGACCGCCAAGCATGGAGCCTTCATAACCCAACAACCATGCGCCCTGTCCGAAATAATTCAGCAACAATGAGAGCTTCACAAAGCCCCAGCTGGCGCGGATATTAGGTCGGCCACAATGACCCATGTCTGAATATAACCCTTCTGCTCCTGTAGTGCAGAGGAAGACAGCGCCCATCAGCCAAAATCCGTGCGGGTGTTCCACGAGGAGCTTATACGCATACACAGGATTAACCGCCTTCAATACTTCAGGGGCATGTATGATGGACATGATTCCCAATACAGCAATAGTGGTGAACCATGTAAGCATCACCGGTCCAAAGAACCTTCCAACGAATCGCGTACCGAATTGCTGTATCAGAAACAATGCAGCAATGATGCTTATTACAATCGGTACGGTTTTGATTTCAGGATCGAAATAACGCAGTCCCTCAATGGCAGATGAAACAGAAATTGAAGGAGTAATGACACCATCAGCCAACAATGCGGCTCCACCTATGATGGTGGGGAACACCAACCACTTAATCTTCGTACGACGTACTAATGTATAGAGTGAAAAAATCCCTCCTTCGCCTTTGTTGTCTGCTCGCAACGTAAGTACGACATACTTCAGCGTTGTCTGTAAAGTGAGTGTCCAAAAAATACAAGAGATGCCTCCGAGTACAGTTTCAGTGGAAATAGCCTCTCCACCGACAATGGCCTTCATCACATAGAGAGGCGATGTACCAATGTCACCGAAAATGATTCCTAGTGTAACAAGAAGTCCCCCGAAGGTGACGCGATTCAGCGATGTGGAGCTCAAGGCTGCAGAATGGGTGCACAAAGTTAGAAAAGACCTTCACGCTCCGAATAAAGGGGAGTAGATTCTTCTGACAGCTCTTGCTTTACTCGGGTATCCTTATTATATAACTTTGCACGCTCATGGAAAATCTGTATGATGTGATTGTTGTAGGCGCTGGTCACGCCGGATGTGAAGCCGCGGCAGCAGCAGCCAACATGGGCTCGCGTGTGCTGCTGGTAACTATGAATATGCAGACCATTGCACAGATGTCTTGCAATCCTGCCATGGGAGGAATTGCTAAAGGCCAGATTGTCAGGGAGATAGACGCCATGGGAGGTTATTCCGGGATAGTTTCTGATCGTTCCATGATTCAGTTTCGAATGCTGAACCGGTCGAAAGGTCCGGCTATGTGGAGTCCGCGTTCACAAAATGACCGTATGCTTTTCGCATCCGAATGGCGCCAACTGTTAGAAGAAACTCAGAATGTGGACTTTTGGCAGGACATGGTTAACTCGCTGATAATCAGCAACAATTGTGTTGTTGGAGTGCGTACGGGAATGGGTACGGAATTCCGTTGCAAGGCGGTTGTTCTCACCAACGGTACATTCTTGAACGGGCTCATCCATATTGGTGAAAAACAATTTGGGGGCGGTCGCGCAGGCGAGCGTTCTGCTACCGGAATCACCGAGCAATTGGTGTCGTTAGGCTTCACAAGTGGCAGAATGAAAACTGGTACTCCTCCCCGCCTCGACGGACGCTCGCTCGACTATTCAAAGATGGAAGAGCAACTTGGCGACGAGGTCCCTGGGAAGTTTTCCTACCTCGACACCCCTACTCTATCCACTCAGCGCAGTTGTTGGATTACCTATACCAACGATACCGTACATGATATCCTCAAAGAAGGGTTTGAGCAGTCTCCGATGTTCGCGGGACGAATTCAAGGACTTGGTCCGCGGTACTGTCCCTCGATAGAAGATAAAATCAATCGCTTTGCAGATAAAGACCGTCACCAGATTTTCGTCGAGCCGGAAGGATGGAATACGGTCGAAATCTATGTAAACGGATTCAGCACTTCGCTACCAGAAGAGGTCCAATACCGCGCACTACGAAGTATTCCTGGAATGGAAAAAGTAAAAATGTTCCGGCCCGGCTACGCAATAGAATATGACTACTTCCCTCCTACCCAGTTGGAACTTACGCTTGAAACAAAAGGTATTGAGGGTTTATATTTCGCTGGTCAAATCAATGGCACTACGGGCTATGAAGAAGCGGCTTGCCAGGGTTTAATGGCTGGAATCAATGCCCACTTGAAAATAAACGAGCAAGCACCCCTCATTCTGAAGCGATCGGACTCTTACATTGGAGTGCTCATTGATGATCTTGTTACCAAAGGAACCGACGAGCCCTACCGCATGTTCACGTCTCGTGCGGAGTTCCGCACTCTCCTCCGCCAAGATAATGCAGATATTCGACTGACCCCGATCAGCCACTCGCTGGGTTTGGCAAAAGTAGAAAGACTGCGAAAGTTGGAACAAAAAACGGCTGAAACGACGAGAATTATCGGGTTTCTGAAAGACTACAGTGTTCATCCGGATGAAATAAACCCACTTTTGGCGGAAAAAGGATCCGATCCAATCCGACAACGCCAACGGCTCCATGGTATCCTGCTGCGTCCTCAGGTCGATTTGATAGATCTTTTAAAGCAAATTGAAGGTTTGAACGTGTTGGTAAACGGGATGGAATCAACCCTTCGGGAGGAAATACTCCATCAAGCAGAGGTTTCTGTGAAATATGAAGGCTATATTCAAAAAGAGCATGAAATAGTTGCTCGTTTTGCGAAGTTGGAAGAACTTTATTTAAAAGAAGACTTTGATTACCATAGTCTTTCAGCTCTTTCAATGGAGGCTCGACAGAAACTGTCTTCCGTTAAGCCCAAAAGTTTGGGACAGGCATCTCGTATCAGCGGTGTTTCTCCAGCCGATATTTCGGTATTAAT
>JBJSZR010000066.1:0-2353 GCA_046090385.1 Bacteroidota bacterium | reverse complement strand
TCCCGACCCCGGGACAAACCGAACAGGAATATCTGGCGAAGAGAATGAGTGAAAAAAAGGGTTGGACTGTGAGGCTTGAAAAATGACTGTTCGAAGTAAAGCGTTTATCAGCGCGTTGTAAGCACGACAGTCGGAGTAACCACAATATTACTCTTATGCAAATCACGGTCCCATATAAAGATATCGTACTGAATAGTATCACGATTAAGTAACGGCGGAAGAGTGAGTTCGCGACGAATCTCTCCTTTGAGGGCTTTGATTGCACCCTCAGGGGTCATGTAGGGCAATCGTGCGCTGACGTTGGTCGTATCTTCAACCCATGTTCCTGATCGACGAATGGATGTTTTTACGATATAGTTGTTATAGTACTGGCTCGTAGGATCGTCAAAAATCCAAGGATTCTGACCAGACTCACGCGGATAATAGCCGATATCACCATCACCGTCGGTGAATGAAATGGTTACAAACACTTTCTCATCATAACCATCAGCGCCCTGTTCCACCTCCATAGATTCGAACTTAATAATGGGCTCCACAGGGTATTCGACCGGCTTTTTACAAGCGGTAGCTGTGATGATCAGTAATACCAACGACAGATGTTTCAACATGGAATGATGGAATTCGAGAATATTTGTCGTGACGGGGTTTACTTTTATCACCCTAAATTTACGAAAAACCATTATCCCTTGCTCCATGGCATTGATACTACCTGTTAACGGCATAACGCCTAAATTCGGTGAAAACTGTTATCTAGCTGAAAATTCCACCATTGTGGGTGATGTGACAGCGGGTGATCATTGCAGTTTCTGGTTCAATGCGGTGGTAAGAGGCGATGTGAATACAATACGCATAGGCAACAAGGTGAACATTCAAGACGGAGCGGTCATACATTGTACTTATCAAAAAGCATCCACGAATATTGGAGATTTCTGCAGTATCGGTCACAATGCGATCGTACACGGATGCACCTTGCATAACAATGTGCTGATCGGCATGGGAGCGATTGTAATGGACCATGCTGTGATTGAATCATTCAGTATCGTTGCCGCCGGATCAATCGTTTTGGAAAACACCATCGTCGAATCCGGCTTCATTTATGCGGGAACACCTGCAAAAAAAGTGAAGGTCATCAGCAATGAACAGCGGAAACTACTCGAACAATTGGCCGACAGGTATGTAATGTACTCCGAGTGGTTCGCCCCTCGATAGGAGTCACAGGATTCAAGTTGCCATATTTATTCATTTCAGACTGAAACAAACGATTCTACAGCCGGTGTTAATGAATTATATTTGTAGCCAATAATCATGGTGAAATCGACCAAACCAACCGCTTCCGCGTGTCCGATCGGCATCTTCGATTCCGGTATCGGTGGATTGACGGTCGCCAATGCGATTCAGCAGGCACTACCTAATGAGTCCCTGGTTTATTTTGGGGATACTGCTCACCTTCCGTATGGCGACAAGTCGCCCGACTCTATAAAATATTACAGCATACGCATCGCACAGTTCCTTTTGCAGCAGAACTGCAAGATGATCGTAATCGCATGCAATACCGCCTCGGCACTGGCTTATGAAACTGTTAAGGATTTCGTAGGAGGCAAGGTACCCGTCATCAATGTGATCGACCCCGTTGTAGATCACGTTTCATCATCCAAAAAAATCACCAAGGTGGGTGTGATCGGGACCAAAGGCACGATACGAAGCGATATTTATGCGAAAAAGTTGCACGCACGGTCAAAGAAACTCGAAGTGGCATCGTTGGCTACTCCACTACTGGCACCGATGATCGAAGAAGGTTTTTTTGATAACAGGATCAGTCGCACCGTCATTGCCTCTTACCTCAATAGCCGGAAGCTGAGTAAGATCAATGCATTGATTCTTGCCTGCACACACTATCCTTTGATCAAGAAGGAAGTGGATGAATACTATAAGTCATCTATAGAGATCGTTGATTCGGCCGGGGTCGTAGCGATTCATGTAAAAGACGTCTTGAAGCGTAACGGTTCACTTGCTTCGACGCGCAAGCCTGTTCATCGGTTTTTCGTGTCCGACTTCACCAAATCATTCGAAGAAAGCACCAAGTATTTTTTCAAGAACAAGATCCATCTGGAGAAGAAGGATCTGTGGATGTGAGGCAGGGTCATCTCGGCTACGCTCGATGACCTCAGCATGGCAATGCTCGCCGAGCGGAGCCGAGAGGAGCGGTGTAACGGTCATCTCGGCTACGCTCGATGACCTCAGCATGGCAATGCTCCCCGAGCGGAGTCGAGGGGAGCAGTGTAACGGTCATCTCGGCTGCGCTCGATGACCTCAGCATGGCAATGCTCCCCGAGCGGAGTCGAGGGGAGCAGTG
>JBJSZR010000065.1:0-9896 GCA_046090385.1 Bacteroidota bacterium | reverse complement strand
TTCGGGTTCGAGCAGGTCGTTGAGCGAATCGTAAAGCGGCCGCAGATAGGGCAGGATTTTTTCCTGAAGATCGCCGGGGAGAAATCCCAGATTCTCTCCTGCCTCTACAGCGGGACGCGTAAGGATGATACGTTTTATTTCGCGGTTCTTGAGTGCGCGGACAGCCAGAGCGACAGCTGTGTAAGTTTTTCCTGTTCCAGCCGGACCGATTGCAAATACCACATCGTTCTTTTCAGAACTTTCCACCATCCGTTTCTGGTTGGCTGTTCGGGCGCGGACCATGATTCCGTTCTGCCCGAATACCAAGACGTCGCCGGTCTGTTGAGGTACGGGCTCACGCGATGAGGCATCGCCCAGAAAATGACTTACATTGTCGGGAGTCAGGCTACCGAATTTCTGGTAGTGCTGAATCAGCTTGTTTATCTTTTCACTGAAAAGATGGATATGCTTTTCGTCGCCTATTACTTTTATCTCGTTACCCCGCGCAACCAGACGTAGTTCGGGAAAATGTTTCCGGATGACTTCCAGGTTCGTATCGTTGACACCAAAAAACTCTACCGGATTGAAGGTGTCGATGGGAATGATTACTTCGCTCAATTTCTTTGTTTTTTCATTCGGGAAACGGACAAGCGGATGTTCACAACACGACTCACAGCGTCCATTTCGCCCGACTTATACAGCTTCAAAACTATCTACTTTTGAGGAAGTTGATTCGGCAAGTTTTCAACAGAGCTTAAGATGTGAACCTACATGCAATTGGTGACATTGACTACAGACTGGGGATCGGGTGATCCGTACGTGGCATCGTTCGTCGGTGACTTGTTGCGGCAGGATGTGTCCATCAGGATCGAACACATCAGCCATGACTTGCCCAAGGACGACCTTTTGTCGGCGGCTTTCTTCACAATCAGTACTTTCCATCATTTCCCGAAAGGAACCGTTCATTTCATCGGACATGAAGTGGCCGGTGGTCATCAATTCAACAAGGCCTCTGTTTATCTGATTGCACGATTCCAGGAACATTTTTTCGTGGGTGCCGACAGTGGCATCTTTTCAATGGCATTCCAGGGAAGGAACTTTGAATGCTGGAAGCCTGAAATCCCGAAAGGCATGCATTTGCGGCAACTTTTTGAAAAGCTTGCGGAAACCATTGTCTCACTTTCTCGAGGAAAGGATCCTTCCACACTGGGAGAACCTTATACCGACCTTGTCCAAAATCACTTCACACGACCAACATCTGATCCAAGTGGCATCCGCTGCTCAGTGCTTTATATCGATTCACATGGCAATGCTATATTCAACCTGAACAGGTCAGTTTTCGAGAAAGAACGTAATGGAAGACCATTTACCATATTGGTAAGGAAGGCCACTTACAAGATCGGCCGCATCAGTAATCATTACAATGAAGTGGAGACCGGCGATATCCTGGCTCTTTTCAACCAAAACGATTTTTTGGAAATAGCACTCAATAAGGATAATGCAGCCAAGTTGATCGGCTTCAAAGTTTATGATTCAATACTCATTGAATTCCATGATAACTAGGGTGGTAAGGATGCATTTCAGGCCGGAGGCCGAGCAAGCGTTCATTCGGATTTTCAGGAGTGCGGAACCCCATATCCGTTCTTTCAAAGGATGCAGATCCCTTGGTATTTTCAAGGAAAAAGGAAATCAATGTGTTTATTTCACCATCAGCGAATGGGACTCAGCATCCGACCTCGAGGATTACCGTCAATCGCCTCTTTTTTCCACAACCTGGACCTCCACTAAAGCTCTTTTTGGGGGACCTCCATCAGCCTGGACACTGGAAAAACAATAAAATCATCAAAAAAAGGCCTAAAATATTGGAATCCCCTCTCAAAATTAGTATGATTGTATATCCCAAAACGGGATAATTGTGATAAAACCTGCGGATAAGAATTGGCATAACTTATTCGGATTTTCGCCCAAGAATAATCCGACTTCCCCAAAAAAAGTATTAAATCGTGCTGAGTTCTGCTAATTTCACAGTCTCATGATGAATCAAAAAACCAACAATTCAACCTATATGCTAAACATGTACAACACCTGCCGTTCAACGAAAGCCCTCAGCTGGTTCAGGGCGATGATGATGGTAATCCTGCTTTGTTGCGGTGCCTTCGGATCAAAAGCCAGTCACCTCGCCGGAGCCGATCTTACTTATCAAAGTCTTGGCAATGGAACTTATCTGGTGACCTACACTCTGTACCGCGATTGTGACGGTATCACCGTAGGAACACAGGCTTTCCTCAGCATAGCTTCAGCTTCTTGCGGTCTGCCTACCCAATCAGTAACAATGACACAGGTGCCCGGTACCGGACAAGAAATCACTCCTTCCTGTACAACCTCTACTACCACTTGTAACGGCGGAACCTCTCCCGGTATCCAGCAGTATCAATACACTGCTTTGGTAAGTCTTCCCAGTCCATGCCCAGACTGGCATTTATGGGTTGACGATTGCTGTCGTAACAACGCCATCAACACGGTTCAAAACGCTGCTGGCGAAGGTTTATATATCGAAGCTTACCTCGACAACACCATTTACGAGAGCTCTTCCCCTACCTTCTCCAATATTCCAATTGTATTCTTCTGCATCGGTCAGACCAACTATTTCAACCATGGAGCTGTTGACTCTGACGGTGACTCACTTGCTTATTACTTCATTCCGCCCCGCAACGCCGAGAACGATCCTGTGCTTTTCACAGCTGGTCACTCAACGGCTCAGCCACTTATCTCCAATCCTCCTATGACCATCGACGCCGTAACTGGCGATGTACAGATCGATCCTACCCAGCCTGAGATCGGAATCATGTCTGTTCTGGTTGAAGAGTACCGCAACGGCGAATTAATCGGTCGTGTAATGCGCGACATACAGGTTTATACTGTGGCATGTTCAAATACGCTTCCTTCCATCAGCGGTGTGAACGGTTCAACAAGCTTCAGCACCAGTGCTTGCGCAGGTGCAGCTCCTCTTTGCTTCAATATAAATTCTGACGACGGAAACAGTACCGATTCACTCTACCTTACATGGAACAATGGTATTCCCGGTGCGACTTTCAACCCTGGTACAGGTTCTCGTCCAATCGGTCAATTCTGCTGGTCACCAACCCCGGCTGATGCTCGTCCAAACCCATATATCTTCACGGTAACGGTCCATGATAACTCTTGCCCTTCTCCGGGAGTACAGACCTACTCCTTCTCGATCCTTGTATCTGCATTGAATTTTTCTGTTACCAATTCACCTTCTGTTTCTTGTAATGGTGATGCAACCGGAACTGCTACTGTTATAGCTACCGGTGTTGCTCCTTTCACTTACGATTGGACTCCCAATACTCTCAGTGGGTCAAGCGTTTCAGGACTTTCGGCCGGCAGCTACTCTGTAACTGTTACAGATGCTTCAGGATGTGCAGGATCACGTGCTTTCACCATCACTCAACCTTCTGCAGTTCAAGTCAGCACCTCAAGCGCGAGCACCCAGTGTGCCGGCGCTACAGGAACTGCTACCGCAGCAGGTAGCGGTGGCACGGCTCCATACTCTTATTCTTGGGATACCAATCCGGTACAGACAACTGCCACTGCAACAGGTCTCGCCACAGGTAACTACTCCTGCACGGTCACTGATGCAAACGGTTGTAGTGCTTCAAGCAGCGTAGCTGTCAGTTCAAGTGGTGCGCTTGCAGCCTCCATCAGTTCACAGGATGCAACCTGTGCTGGAAACGACGGTTCTTGTCAAGTAACTGTCGGTGCCGGTACTGCTCCGTTCACCTACGTTTGGACTCCGAACGTCAGTACATCTGATGTCGCCACCGGTCTCTCTGCAGGTAACTATTCTGTAACTGTAACTGACGCCAATGGTTGTGATGTTATCCTGAATGCCTCTATTTCCGCAGGTGGTTTCAGCGCTTCTGTAAGTGGTGTCCAGGACGTGACCTGCCCAGGCGGTTCTGACGGAGCTGCTTCAGTGGTAACGCAAGGCGGAAACGGACCTTATTCCTACATGTGGATGCCTGGAATGTTGACAGGCGCTACCGAATCTGCTCTTACAGCAGGCACTTATCAGATCGAAGTAACTGACTCTCTTGGTTGCGTTGCCTATACCAGTGCTACCATCGGTACGGCTAACCAAAATCCTGTCATCACCTTCTCTACGGCTGCTGACATCTGCGAAACTGCAGCTCCCGTCGTCCTTACCCTTGCATCTCCTGCAGGTGGTTCTTACAGCGGCAGCGGTGTATCAGGTGGCTCTTTCGATCCAGCTGCTGCAGGTGCCGGTGTTGCAACAATCGACTACAGTTATACCGACCAGAACGGTTGCTCTTCTTCAGCTTCCACTACCATCACGGTTGTTGCCAACCCAATCGTAGAGCTTTCTGATGTAAGCACATCTTGTGTGAACTCACAGCCAATCGTTCTCTCAACTGGCCGCCCTGTAGGAGGCACTTACAGTGGACCCGGAGTGACTAATGGCGTATTCGACCCGACTGCCGCTGGCGGTCCAGGTTCTTACACCATTTACTATGAGTACACCAATGCTACGGGTTGTTCTGGTATAGATTCCGCTACGGTAACCGTTGGCAACCCTGCAAGTGTTTCTATCACAATGACACCCGGAACCGGTTGCTCTCCTAACACGGTTTACATCGGTTATACTCAATCGTACATCACGCTCACTGCCAACGCTTCTCTTTCCGGTTTGAGCTATCAGTGGTACTTGAATGGCCAGGCCATTACTGGTGCTACTGATTCCATCTACCTGGCTTCTCAGGGTGGCAGCTACTCAGTGACGGTCAGCGATGCAGGCGGTTGTTCAGCTTCTGCTACCAGTGCTATCACCGTCAACTCTGTGGATGTACGCTGCGGACGCGACGGACGCAAGGTCGTTCTCTGCCACGTTCCTCCAGGAAACCCTGGCAATGCGCAAACCCTTTGCATCGCTCCTAGCGCTGTTCCTGCCCACCTTTCATTGCACCCCGGCGATTGTCTCGGACCATGTCCTTCCAGCCGTATCGATGGCAGCGAAATGGACGAAGCTCACTCCCTCGCTGTAACCCCTAATCCGTTCTCAAGCACACTTTATATCAGCTTCGAAGTATATTCTGACCAGCAGATAGAAGTCACAATCTGTGATTTCGAAGGTCGATTGGTAAAAGAGCTTGTTAACAGCGACTTCGCTTCTGACTCTCACTTCCACAAGGAGTTCAGCGTAAGCGGTCTTTCAACCGGTATCTACTTCGTGAAATTCAAGTCCGGTGAAACGGTTGAATATCGCAAAGTGATCAAGGCTGACTGATTCTTTAAGCCTCATTGAAAAACACCGGTAAGCTCAGGCCTACCGGTGTTTTTTTTGCCGAATCATCGGTGCTGTTCATCCCATTTATACTGCCGTTCACGACAGCAAAAAGGCCACAAACGGAATAATATTGAGGATTATCCCCCACCGAAGTAAATTTCGGTGTAATGACCAGGGGTATTCATACGCGCTCACTTACTTCTCGCACCTTTCTTGAAGTGCGTTCCATTCTTCTGCTTTTAAGTTTCATCTGTCTATCCTTCATGGCTTCGGGCGGACCAATCGCGGGAAGTGAAATCAGTTACCGTTCATTGGGTAACCGTACAGTTGAAGTGACTTATTCGATTTACACCGATCAGAGCGGCGGTTGTCCGGGAACTCTGTCTCCTATAGAGGCCAGATCAGTCAATTGCAATGTCTATTTTAATGACCTCTTATCATTGCAAAATCCTCAAGGTGAGATCGTAGGTCCAGGATGCAACAATCAATTCGTTTTCACAAGGTGGATTTACACAGGTGTCTTACAGCTTCCAACTGACTGCGATGACTGGAGGCTGAGTGTCAATGAATGTTGCAGAGGGGCTTCCATCAGTAGCATTCAGACTCCAGAGCAAAGCGCTGTCTATTCAGAAGTCTGGATCAACAGTACAGCTTACGGCACAAGTTCCATCGAATTCAATGCTACTCCATCGTTTGTGGTCTGGGAAGGACAGAACAACAAAAAAAGAGTCTCAACCGGAATGTTCGGCCTTGATTCCGTTGTCATTGAAAGCGCTCGTCCACGTATCTCGATCAGCTCAGATGTGAATTACCTGGCAGGATATTCCGAGAACAGACCAGTACATTCGGCTCAACCCATAACTATCGACAGGAATACAGGCGGATACGAAATCATGCCATTGACAGCAGAAACAGGCCTGATAGCATTTCGAGCGACCGGTTACCTGGGCGGACGACCGGTTTCATCCATTTTCAGGGAGCAACGATTATTGTCTATTGCTCCAAGCAATAGGCTGCCAGAATTGTCTGGCGTGGACGGAACATCCGGATATACGATCAATCAATGCTCCGGAACATCATTCAGTCATTTTTTCTTGTTGAATGATCCGGATGCTGCGGCAGTTCCTGTAGCTACCGAAATCATTGGCCTTCCAGGTGCACAGTTCACAATAAGCAACAGGGTTTTACAAGTGAACTGGCCGGGATCCGCCTCACTATTTCACGACACCACAATCCTTTTTTCCATCAGGATAAATGACCAGCAGTGTCCGGTTGCATCAGAGCAGATTTTTTTCTTTCAACTCAACATCAGAACGAATAGCCCTAACAATTCTGTAAGTGCAGTAGTGAGCGATGCTACTTGTGCAAACAGTGCCGACGGTGTGATAGCGCTTACCTGTCAGGGCATTTCGAATCCGATTGTTGTTTGGTCGGATGGTAGCACAGATCTGCAGCGCCAGCAATTAACACCCGGCATGTATCATCTTAGCGTTACGGATCCGTCAAGTGGCTGCAGTATAGCTAAAAACTATGCCTTGGGATTCAACCACCTTCCTCCTTCCGTCAGTTTGGGAACGGATCAGACAGTCTGTAACGGAACTGATGTCGTGCTCGGACCTGGCAGTGGCTATTCGAACTACACGTGGAATGATGGCTCCGATATCGATGAAATCACTGTCTCACAAAGCGGTTACTACCATGTTACTGTCACCGACCAGTACGGATGTACAGCATCTGCAGGAACCAGTATCCAGTTCCAGACGTGTACGGGAATAGACGAAAACTCCTCCAGTAATAAGTTCCGCATTTATCCCAATCCGGCCAGCGACCTGATACGATTCAGTCCCGGCGGTGAGAGAGAATATGAGTGGAGTATAATCGATGCATGTGGCCGAAAGATTTCAGCCAACACCGGATCGGTAATCGGTGAGACAGTGATTCAATTGGAAAATCTGGCTTCTGGGATTTATCACCTTGAATGGCGGGATATGGAAGGTGCCCACAGCACCCGCTTCATGAAGCGTTGAAAAACCGGTTCTCGCCGTTTCCTATAAGTTCCGAACTGCGACCTAAAACATGTATTTTTGGGCGTTGTGTTCGCTTTATTCAAAAAAGAAGTTTTAGGTTTCTTCAGCAGTCTCAGTGGCTATGTGGTTGTAGGTTTATTCCTGACTGCAACCGGGTTATTGCTTTGGGTGGCCCCTGATACCGGATTCAATATTCCAGAATCGGGTTTTGCGAATCTGGACAGCTTGTTCATCCTTGCGCCTTGGCTGTTTCTTTTTTTGATTCCCGCCATCACCATGAGAATGTTTGCGGAAGAAAAAAAGACAGGGACTATCGAGTTGCTGTTGACCCGTCCACTCACCGATTTCCAGTTGGTTTTCGCAAAGTACCTGGCTGCACTTGTGTTGGTTCTTCTGTCTCTCTTACCCACCATCATCTATTACATCACCATTTATCGGATAGCGGCTCCATCGGGAAATATCGATACGGCAGGAATCATCGGATCTTACCTTGGTTTGATTTTCCTCTGTAGCGCTTTTGTAGCTGTCGGAAATTTCGCCTCGGTGGTGACGGACAATCAGATCATTTCCTTCCTGTTTGCGCTGGTCTCCTGTTTTTTTCTTTATGCCGGATTCGATTTTATCAGCGGACTGGGATTTCCGAACGTAGCACGTAATCTCATTTCCCAAATCGGCATGAGTAACCATTTCGCCGCAATGAGTCGAGGAGTAATCGACAGCCGTGACGTGGTATACTTCATCAGCGTGACAACCTTCTTTCTGATACTCACCAAGTTTATTTTGGAAAAAAGAAAATGGTGAGCTCCAAACGAAATACGCGACGCGACAGTATCCTGCAATTGTCAGCTGCATTGGCCTTTTTGACAGGACTTAATCTGCTTTCTGCATTGTTTCATCAACGTTTGGACTTCACTTCCGAAGGTCGATACACTCTCTCTGAATCCACAAAGAGGATGTTCGGCTCATTGGATGATGTTGTGACAGTAAAAGTTTATCTCGACGGTGATTTGCCGCCAGGATTTGTCCGATTGCGCAACTCTACCCGCGAGTTGCTGGAAGACCTTAACGGTATCGCAGGTGACAATCTTGAATTCGAGTTCATCGATCCTGCTGCCGGAAGAAACGAGAAAGAGCGGCTTGATTTCTACAAGCAACTTGCCAAAAAAGGTCTTTTCCCAACAAACCTTGAAGTGAGAGATAAGGAAAAGCGTTCAGAGAAAATCATTTTCCCGGGAGCCACCATCACCTACAAGGGAAAAGAAATACCATTGCAGTTATTGAAGAGTCGAGCGGGTAGCGACCCACAAGAGATGCTGAATAATTCCGTCGAAGGACTCGAATATGAATTCTGCAACAGTGTACGCAAACTTACCCGTCCCGTCGCCAGGAAAATCGCCTTTTTACGCGGTCACGGTGAACTTTCCACCTCCCAGATCACCGATGCTGCACGAGCTATGAGCGAGAGCTATTCGGTGGATACACTTGAAATAGCCGAGCGATTGAATGCATTGGAAGGCTACGATGCGATCATCTTTGCCAGACCTACACTGGCTTTTTCTGAAAAAGACAAATTCATCATCGATCAGTTCATCATGCGAGGTGGGAAAGCACTGTTCTTTCTCGATAAATTGGCGATTGATATGGACAGTATCAGTACCACGAGTACGACCATAGCTTTGCCTTATAATCTGAATCTCGATGATCAATTGTTCCGTTATGGAGTCCGCCTGAACAGCGACCTCCTGTTGGATATGCAATCTGCACCGATACCTGTCGTGACCGGTTATACAGGCAATACCCCTCGACAAGAACTGTTCCCATGGCCTTATTTCCCCCTGCTCGATCCTGCCGACGGAAATCCGGTATCAAACAATCTGAATGTGGTGAAAGGAGAATTCTGCGGAACCATCGACACGATCGAGGTCAGCGGAATAAGAAAAACCGTACTGTTGAGTGGATCAAAAGCCTGCAGGATCCAAATGGCTCCTGCCCGAGTATCCTTGAACATCTTACAGGAAGAGCCTGATGAACGAGCCTATAACAAGCGTTTTTTGCCTACAGCTGTACTTTTAGAAGGAACTTTCAGCTCGAACTTCAGAAACAGGATTCCTGAGACGATACGTGATTCGAAGGAAATAGGATTCATGGAAACCGGAAAAGCGACAAAGCTGATCGTGGTTGCCGACGGCGATGTTATCCGTAATCATGTGAGTAAGAAAGGTGCGATATATCCGCTGGGTTACGACAGGTTCACCAACCAATCGTATGGCAACTTGTCGTTCGTGCTCAACTGCGTCGATTATTTATGCGATGATTCCGGAGTCATTGGTCTTCGCAGCAAGGAATTCAAATTACGACTGCTGGATGGGGCAAGAATGAATGAACTTCCATGGATTCCCTGGTTGAATGTCCTTGCACCTTTGTTGATGGTGGTGATTGCCGGAATCATTTACAATCGTTCAAGAAAAAAGAAATACAGCTGATTAGCAGTATGAAAAAAAAGAAGAGATTATTTCCGGCAGTAGCGGCAATCATATTGCTGGCTGCACTGATGCTTACCGTTT
>JBJSZR010000064.1:0-9029 GCA_046090385.1 Bacteroidota bacterium | reverse complement strand
TGGTAGTCTTTCCTGCGCCATTTGGACCGAGAAGACCTACAATTTCTCCCTGGTCGACATGAATGGACACTTTATCGACAACAGTCCTGCTTTTATAACGCTTTATCAGTTCCTCTGCTCGAAGACGCATGCTTCAAAGATAGCTGAATGCTCATCAACTCAGAAACTGACTTTAAGAGTTGCAAAAATGGCTGTTTTCGTGATACCGGGGTTTTCCAGATAGGAAAGTCGCCAGATGTTATCGATCCGCAAAACTTTAAAGATGTTCTCGATCCCGATACCTGCTTCAACATATGGTTTTCTCAAGGAGTAAAATGCATCAGGGTTGGTAAGAATTTCCTTGTTCTTATCAGTCAGGTTGCCTGTCACCGCACTCAGTGTTGCCACTTCCCGCCATTTCAACTTCCGTAATGCAGGCAATCTGTCAAGAAACAGACCTCCGAAGTGGTGCTCGGCTTTGAAGCTTACATATTCATCGCATACGAATTCATAGAAATTCATAAGGTTGAATGAGTACTTGTCATATACAAAAGTGTTGTTGCCAGGCTGTATGAAAAGCAAGGGATAGGGCAGAGTCTCGAATACTTTTCCTGCTTCGAGTGTATAGTTGAATAGTCCGAAATTTCCTGCATATACATAGTCGTCGATCCGAGCTCTCAATTTGTTATAGGTGAATCCGCCATTCAAAATATTCAAACCTCTTGAGTAAAGGACGTGAAACACCGGCCAATCTGTTCCAAGTGAGATCCTGTCCACTTCGCCGGCTACGAACCGTTCTTTATGTGCGTACCTGAAATAAACGGTTGCATCGGTATTATCGATGATGTCGGATGTGGTGGTGCGTGTATCATCCGTGTAGTAACTGTAATCAAGTTCTCCTAGAGGCCTGTATTCACTGTGACTGAAAATGAATCTGGATGTGAAACCGGGCGACCACTCGAGTTCCAGAAAGGCCTTGCCTTGTACGATGTCATTCAACTGGTTGGCAGGATTACGTCTGAAGATTGCAGCGAAAAAATTATCGTCTGCAAATGCATTCGGACTTTTCCCTAACTGCTCCAGGTCTTTTTTGAATTCAAGGCCGATGATGTTGCGTGGTTCCTTGCTAAGGAAATATTTTGCGGTTGCGCCGAACTTGAAGCGTTCATCCTTTAAGCCATAAGCTGTATATCCGCTCATGATGAAGCGGGTGCTGAATTTGTTACTTGTCTGCCCTCCAAATCGTAAACGGATTCCCTCAATGGCGTTACCGCTCAGAAACGTATAGATAGGCCCGATCTCGAAAAGGCCCAAGTCGCGGTAGCCCGTGGCGGCTGTATAGACCAGATCGGACCAGAATTTGTAGGCAGGAACCGATTGGATCGTATCAATCATCTGATAGATTTTCTTCTCGCGTTGAGCCAGTGTTTCTCCTCGGGTGGAATCCCAATAGGCAAGACTCTTCTGATACGCATCTTCTGTCAGTTCCACCTCGTTGCCATCCTTGTAGAAAGATTCGTCCAATGGCTGATTGATCACGAAGTTCCGGTAGAAGGTCGTTTTTCTTCCGATGAAGCCGGTAGTCTCCTTGTTTTTTGTTTCTGTAGGGGCCAGATTTACGACCAACACTTCCTTTGTCAGCATCCATTGCCGGTGGCCTACGAATGAATAATCCTGCACGAAGGCGAGGTCTTCGATGAAATTGATGTTCGCATCGCCTGTGATATGCATGTTCACCTTTCGGATAGCGAACGTGGTGTCGTGTACCCAGAATTCTCCGGCGAATGTCAGTTCTTGTTTTCTGCGTGGATGAAACGTGATCTTGTAACACCATTTATCGCCGAGATATGCACTATCCACCAGCATGTATTTGTAATATGCCTGAGCAACGCCTGAGATGGGTCCAACGAATCCCTTACCGAAAAGATAGATGTACGGATCGTAAACATTGATGTTGGAGTAGAGGTCGCCAAGGTATTGCGAAATGGTTTTGTTCTCTACACCAGACACCTTGCTTGCTTTTATTACTTCCTTTCTCGATTTCGGATTACGTCTTATATAAACATCTGAAACGCTTTCTGTAAGGAACACAGGAAGGAAAGGTGGCTGATTGGATTCAGTAGTATCGATGTAGTCGAAAACGAATTTGAACGGTTTGAAAATCCTACGGTTGGTGAATTTGTCGGTGATCTTGTTGATGTCAAATTCGATTTTGTTATACGACTCATATTGAACCGCATCCAGCCGGTCACGGTCATTAAGTGGTTTGTTTTCGAGGACTTTCCGTAACAGTATCAAAGCAGGGTTTTCCCCGGCATTGATGGTCACTTCAGGCAAATCGAATTTGTTGGTTCTAAGTGCGAAGTCGATGTTCTGAGACTGACCGCGGCGGACTTTCAGCGTCACCGGTAGATAGCCTATAAAGGACGCTTTGAGACTGTCGACGGGCTGGTCGGTTTCAATACTGAATAAGCCGTCCATGTCAGCATTCTTTCCAACAGAGGTGCCCACGAAAATCAGACTTGCGAAAGGAATGGATTCACCGGTAAGCGGGTCGTAAACCTTACCGCTTACTTTTGTGGTTTGACCAGATGAAACGGGTGAGATCGACAACAAAATGCCGGCGAACAAGAGTAAGGATCTGACTGTCACTTTTCGTATGAAAGGGACAGCAAAATAATAAGAACGTCGTATCAGGAACGGGACAATTCGTCCCAGTATTCAACAGCCCTGCGTAGATGAGGGATCACGATTGTTCCGCCAACGATCGTGGCAATGGAGAATGCCTCGAAAAGTTCTTCACCGGTAACGCCGGCTTCTTTTGATTTGCCTAGATGGTATTTGATGCAATCATCGCAACGGAGCACCATGGAAGCGACCAATCCGAGCAACTCCTTGGTCTTGACGGGCAGGGCTCCTTCTGTGTATGTATTTGAGTCGAGGTTGAATAAGCGTTTGAGTACCAGATTATCCTCGGAAAGAATGCGCTCATTCATCTTTGATCGGTAATCATTGAAAGCATCGACTGAAGAGCTCATTTAGGAGGTGGTTTTTCTGTTTACATATGCACTTACGAAAATGGAAATCTCATAAAGGAAATACAGTGGCAAGGCGACCATCACCAAGGTAGTCACGTCGGATGTAGGGGTGATGATTGCAGCGATGATGAGGATGATTACAACGGCGTGTCGCCTGTATTCCCGCATGAATCTGGCTGTGAGCAGACCGATTTTGGTCATGAAATAGACTACTACCGGCAATTCGAATACAATGCCTGTAATCAAAGTCATCGTACTCACCGTGGAGATGAAAGAATCCAGCGTGATCATGTTCTGGACTTGTGCACTGACTTGGTAAGTGCCAAGAAAGTTAACGGTCATCGGCGTGATGATGTAGTATCCGAAGGCGATTCCCGTCAGGAATAAGAAGGAGATATAAAATACGATGCCTTGTGCATATTTACGCTCCTTTGCATGAAGTGCAGGCTTGATGAATCTCCATAATTCCCAAACGAGATAAGGGAAGCCTGTAATGATTCCGGCAAGAAAAGCCAGCCACATGTGTGTAGTGAACTGGGAAGAAATATCAGTGGCAATCAGTGAGAAAGGTATGGCTTTCACACACAACTCATCTCCAAGTCCCAGTTGATCGGATAATTTGCAGAGACCTCTGTAGGTGATGAAGTTAGGGTCCTTAGGAGCAAGCAATATTCCGTCGAACAGAAGCTCTTTCATGAAAAACCATGCCAGTGCCAATACTACGATCACAGCGGCGGCCCTGACCAGATGCCAACGCAACGCTTCAAGGTGTTGAAGGAACGACATCTCACCTTGCGGATTACTGTTTCCTCTGTTAAATGTCCCCATTGATGGCAAAGATAGGCTTTAAGAGGTTCATCCCTTTCAAAGGATACCTTCCTTTATGATATCATGCAGATGTACCATGCCCACATATTTGCCTTTTTCAGTGATAAGTAACTGCGAAATGTTGTACTCTTTCATGACCGCAAGAGCATCGATAGCCAGCATATCTTTCTCAGCGCTTTTTGGATTGATACTCATGATATCAAAAGCCTTTAATCCTTCAATAGAACGGTTGTCGAGCAACATCCGGCGTAAATCACCATCGGTTACTATGCCTATGAGTTTGTCCCCGTCGACTACGGCTGCAGCACCGAGTCTGTTGGAGGTTATTTCAAGTATCACTTTACGTAAGTCGGTGTTCTTTGAAACCTTGGGTGCTGTGTTGGAGGGATAAAGATCTTTAACTTTCAGATATAATCGCTTGCCAAGTGAACCGCCCGGATGGTACTTCGCAAAATCCTTACTGGAGAATCCGCGTGCATCGAGCAGGCAGACTGCCAATGCATCTCCCATTGCAAGTTGTGCGGTCGAGCTGCTGGTTGGTGCAAGATTATTCGGGCAGGCTTCTTTTGCCACCCAGGTGTTGAGTATGGCATCTGCTTGTTTTCCCAGATAGGAATCAGGATTTCCTGTCATCGCAATAAGTTTGTTGCCCCAGTTCTTAATGAGTGGAACCAATACTTTTATTTCAGAGGTATCACCGCTTTTGGAAATGAGGATGATGATGTCTTCGTTCTGGACGATTCCCAGATCGCCATGAATCGCATCGGCCGCATGCATGAAAATAGAAGGTGTTCCGGTGGAATTGAGTGTTGCTACGATCTTCTGACCGATGATCGCACTTTTTCCTACCCCTGAAACAACCACGCGTCCCTTGCTTTTAAGTATCCATGTCACGCACTTTTCGAGACCCTCGTCAATGAACTGGCTGAGTTGTCTGATCGAATCCGCTTCGATCTCCAGAGTCTTGATTGCTAATTGTTTTATATCGGTTGAGCGTTTCACAATGATGAAGGTTTTTAAAAAAAACTTCAAGAAATATTGGGTTGAAGTGGCGAAAATACCTAAATTTAATGCAGGAATAGGAGGTTTTTGTGTCCTCTTTCTTATTAAAATATTATAAATCAGGCATTTAATGTTAGTGGAGGAGAAATCCCTTACAAGTCAGCTCCAAAAGTATTTTGGGTTCGATAAATTCAAGGGAGACCAAGAAGCGATCATTGAAAATCTGTTGGCGGGTAATGACACTTTTGTCATCATGCCCACCGGAGGCGGTAAATCCATGTGCTATCAGCTGCCGTCGCTCATCATGGAGGGTACAGCGATTGTCGTCTCCCCACTCATCGCGTTGATGAAGAATCAGGTGGATGCCATGCGTGGCTTTTCCAATGATGAAGGCATCGCTCACTTCCTCAATTCCTCACTTAATAAATCGGAGATGGCCGCAGTACGGAAAGATGTACGCGCAGGTCGTACCAAACTTCTTTTTGTCGCTCCCGAGTCATTGACGAAGGAAGAAAACGTGGAGTTCCTCCGTTCAGTGCCGATTTCCTTTTTTGCTATCGACGAAGCGCATTGTATTTCGGAGTGGGGGCATGACTTCCGTCCAGAGTACCGTCGTTTACGCCATATAATCGACGCAATCGGCAGTGTGCCTATCATCGCACTTACTGCAACCGCAACTCCCAAGGTGCAACTAGATATCCAAAAGAACCTGGGTATGATGGATGCCACTGTTTTCAAAGCATCCTTCAATCGTGGCAACCTTTATTATGAAGTAAGACCGAAAGTGGATGTTGCAAAAGAGATCATCCGTTTTATACGGCTGCATCAGGGCAAATCCGGGATAGTCTATTGTCTCAGTCGCAAAAAGGTGGAAAAGATAGCACTTACACTTTCCACCAATGGCGTCCGCGCCTTGCCCTATCATGCTGGATTGGATGCTCAAGTACGTGCAGATACCCAGGATAAGTTCCTAATGGAAGAAATCGATGTGATCGTAGCTACGATTGCATTCGGCATGGGCATTGACAAGCCAGATGTAAGGGTTGTAATTCACCATGATATTCCCAAAAGCCTGGAAGGATATTACCAGGAAACGGGTCGCGCAGGTCGTGACGGCAGAGAGGGTCGATGTGTGACTTTCTACAGTTACAAGGATATCGAAAAGCTCGAGAAGTTCATGAAGGGAAAGCCAGTCGCTGAACAGGAAGTCGGCCGTCTATTGTTGATGGAAACCGTAGGCTTTGCGGAGACTTCTGTATGCAGACGGAAAGTCATTCTGAGTTATTTCGGTGAACAGTATCAACAAGACAATTGCAACAATTGTGATAATTGCCTGCACCCTAAGAAAAGTTTCGAAGGCAAGGAGGAAGTCGCTACTGTGCTTGAGGCCGTCAAGGCTCTCAAAGAGAAATTTGCCATGGATCATTTGGTTCATGTAATCACTGGAAAACCTGAGAATAATGTCAAGTTGCACAGGCATGATGAATTGGAAATCTTCGGTGAAGGTGCAGACCGTGATTACCGTTTTTGGGTGGCAGTCGTCCGTCAGGCACTGCTTGCCGGCTATTTGTCAAAAGACATTGAAACCTACGGCACTCTCAAGCTGACGGATGCAGGTAGGGAATACTTGAAAAACCCTGTTTCGATTCAGATTGTCGAAGACAAGGATTACTCATCCTCTGAATCGGATGATGATGATGATTTTTCAGGTGGAGGCGGTGCTGCGGCTGATGCGGTGCTTTTTTCGCAGCTCAAAGAGCTTAGAAAAAAAATAGCAAAGCAGCGTAACATACCTCCATTCGTTGTCTTTCAAGATCCTTCTTTGGAAGAAATGGCTATCCAATATCCGATCAAGCTTGACGAGTTGAAGAACATCGCCGGCGTCGGAGCAGGAAAAGCGACAAAATACGGAGCTCCTTTCGTAGAGTTGATTTCAAAATATGTTGAAGAAAATGAAATCGACCGCCCGGTGGACCTTGTGGTGAAATCAGTCGTCAATAAAAGCGCCCTGAAGGTCTATCTCATTCAGAATACAGACCGTAAGATATCTTTGGATGACATGGCTCGTTCCAAAGGATTGAAGATGACCGACCTTATCACTGAATTGGAGACCATCGTGTCATCTGGAACCCGTCTGGATATAAATTATTACATCAATGGGGTTATCGACCGTGACAGGCAGGACGATTTTCATGATTATTTCAAAAATGCTGATACGGATTCTCCGCAGGTTGCACTCAAAGAATTGGGTGAGAATGAATATTCATTGGATGAAATCCGTTTGTTGCGTATAAAGTTCTTGTCTGAACTTGGAAATTGATTGGAATCATTTCCTGGATTCATGAAAAAAGCGGGCATCATTCCCGCTTTTTCTTTTGGTTACTTTTCACCGCACTAGTGAAACGTGTCCTATGTATTTATGTCGTTTGCCTTTCAGGTCTTCGGCAATGATCACATACTCGTAAACATCGTTCTGGCAAGGGTTGCCGTTTTCATGCACGCTTCCATCCCAATTATCGCTGATACTTGTCGAATGGAACAACTGAAGACCCCAGCGATCGTAGATGAACATATCATATTTGCTGATGCCTACGCCGAATGCATTGAATGAATCATTTGTTCCGTCTCCGTTCGGAGTGAATGCATTTGGAATATAGATTGCGAAGTTCTCTGCTACCCGTACTTCGCCGTATACCGTGTCGATACAACCGGCAGGCGTCATGACTATCAGGGTTACAGGGTAGGTTCCGACCTGATCGTAGGAGTGTACCGGGTTGTTGTCTGTGTTCCACGGTGATCCGTCTCCGAAGTTCCAGCTGAATGTACTGCCAGGTTCGTAGATGGATGTGTTGGTGAAGATCACTTGCGATTCTACGAGGTCGATATCAGAAGCCGATTGCTCGAAACCTGCCATCGGATAAGCTTCCACATGTACCAACAAAGGTGCAACGTAGGTTCCTGTGCAGCCCCCCGGTGAAGTCACAGTAAGCGTAACAGAATAGTCGCCCGGTTGGGTGTAAGTATGTACAGGTTGAGTTGCAGTCCCGGTTTGCTGGTCACCGAAATTCCATAAGTACACCGATCCTGAGGGTGCATTCGATAGGTCGCTGAAGTTGACAGTTACCGGTGTGCAACCACTCACATTACCTGGTCCAAAGGCTACTGCCGGACCCGGACGTACCCAGACTGTGACTTGGTCATAAACCGGCTGTCCACAACCATCTATGACTGTAACAATGTAAGTCGTATCAGCAGTAGGCTGAACATTCAGAGTTGAACCGGTAGCACTGCCGTTGTTCCAGGAGTATTGGTAAGAGCCATCACCTCCGATGGCTTGTGCTTGCACGGTGGTTGATACTCCCGCACACAAGGTGTCATCACCGCTGGCGAATACTTGCAATGGTGGTAATACCGTCACTGGAAGTACCTGATTGGCTGTTGTACAACCGTTGGCATCGGTTACTGAAACCGAATAGGTTGTTGATTGAGTAGGATAAACTGTAAGTACAGAGTCCGTATTGCCTGTACTCCAAAGATAAGAGTAAGGTGTTGTGCCACCACCTGCTTGAGCAGCAAGGTTTGCAAACTGTGCATTACAAAGCGTTGCGGCACCACTGGCCGACAAGGTCAATTGTGTCGGGCTGTTGATGATGACTAGTTGAGATTGAGAACAACCGGTAGCGTCAGACACGGTAACCAGGTAAGATCCGCCTGAAAGATTGCTGACAGTATTCGTTGAATAGCCTCCCGGAGTCCAAGAATAGGTATAAGGAGGCGAACCGCCTTGCGTGTTGATGGTCGCAGTTCCTGTACTGCCTCCGAAACAAGGGATATCAGTCGTGGTCAATGTATTCAGTATTCCTGAATTGGAGTTCACCTGTGCAGTCGCAGTCTCGACACATCCATTGGCATCCGTTACTATCACAGTGTAGATCCCTTGAGCCAAACCGGCAGCAGTGTTGCTGTTTAACCCGTTTGGACTCCACGAATACGTGTAGGGCGAAGTGCCGCCCGCAACCGAAACTGTGGCGCTTCCATTGGTTCCCCCGTTACAGGCAGCAGGTGTGGTGCTTGTGATGAGGGAAATCGGATCTGGTTCCAAAATGGGAACAATCACATTGGTGATGCAACCGCTCCCATCAGTTACCTGCACAGAATAAATGGCGGCTCCGAGTCCGGTTG
>JBJSZR010000063.1:0-1383 GCA_046090385.1 Bacteroidota bacterium | reverse complement strand
CCAATATGTCCCCTCTGCTTCCTTCGAAGAGGGCGGTGTCTGGATGAGTGTATTGGTAGATTCTTGCGATTGGTTGCCATTGGCGGAAGCTCTTAGGAATCATTCACAGCTTGATTTCGATTATCTTTTTTGTGTGACGGGTGTCGATTGGAAGACACACCTCAGTGTTGTTTATCACCTCTCCAGCAAAAAACTTGGTCATACTGTAGTGGTCAAGGTGAAAATCTCAGACCGTGATAAGCCAGCCATTGAAACGGTGAGTGGGATCTGGCGAACTGCCGAACTCAATGAGCGTGAAGTATACGATCTGTTTGGTGTCCGCTTCATTAACCATCCCGATCTTCGAAGACTTTTTCTTACGGAAGATTGGAAAGGGTGGCCACTAAGAAAAGACTACGAGGACCCTGTGAATATGATTAAGTTGTGATAGCAAGTAAGAAGTTTGATGATAAAAGTTGAAAATCCACCCAATTGTGCTTGACGAAGTGACAACTACTGAACAAGGCGACCTGGTGATAAACGTAGGTCCGCAGCATCCGTCCACGCACGGAGTATTGCACCTTGTCATTACGTTGAACGGAGAGACCATCAAGAAAGTCGAGCCGCACCTGGGATATATCCATCGCTCCATCGAGAAGATGTGCGAGAGCCTTTCATTCAGGCAGTTCATCTACTCGACCAGTCGGATGGATTACCTTTCATCCCACATCAATAACCTCGGTTGCGCCTTGGCGGTGGAGCAGGGGTTGGGAGTGGAGATACCCGCTAGAGCCAAGGTCATTCGTATCCTGATGAGCGAACTTACCCGCTTAGCTTCTCATCAATTATGGTGGGGTGCCATGGCGATGGATATCGGTGCTATTACGCCATTTTTCCATGCCTTCAGGGAAAGAGAAATGATCAATGATATCATGGAGGAGACGTGTGGTGCACGGTTGACCATGAACTATGTGGTACCTGGTGGTGTCATGTTCGATCTTCATCCCAATTTCCAGCAGAAGACAAAAGATTTCGTTTCGTTTTTCAGATCTAAAATCGATGAATATGATGAACTCGTTACAGGGAATGTGATCTTCCGCGAACGGATGGTGGGAGTCGGCAAGCTGAGTGCCGAAGATGCCATATCCTACGGATGCACCGGTCCTGTTGCGCGTGCATCTGGGGTAACCGGCGACATTCGTAAGCTTGCACCTTACGACGGGTATGAAATTCTCGAATTCGACGAAGTGGTGGAAACCAGTGGTGATTGTTTTGCGCGCTATATGGTGCGTATGAGAGAGATGAAGGAACCACTATCCATCATCGACCAGCTTATCGATAATACACCGAATTCACCACGTGCTGTTTCAACACGTGAGTAATATTCCCCCTTCGGCAACTTCA
>JBJSZR010000062.1:0-1144 GCA_046090385.1 Bacteroidota bacterium | reverse complement strand
AATCAAAATTACCTCTTCGAGGGTTTGGGCCCTAGTGCTGCTCCTTCCGATACTTCTGGGATCGTCCGGAGCACCGGCGACAATTACCGCAATGCCTAAAAACGGGGTGGTAAGAACAGTGGTAATAGATGCCGGGCATGGTGGTCATGATATGGGTTGTTCGGGAAAATCCGGAGTCAAGGAAAAGGATGTGGCACTGGCTATTTCGCTGAAGTTAGGTCAACTCATCGAGTCGAATTTTCCGGATGTCAAGGTGGTGTATACTCGCAAGACCGACGTTTTCCTGGAATTGCACGAACGCGCGCAGATTGCCAATAATGCCCATGCCGACCTTTTCATTTGTGTGCATTGTAATTCGGCCTGTTTCTATGATAAGAAGAAAAGAAAAGAAACATGCAAGCCCGAAACCGAAGGAGCGGAGACGTTCATCATGGGGCTACATAAGACAGAAGCTAATCTTGAAGTCTCCCGCAGAGAGAACAGTGTCGTAGTTCTTGAAAAAGACTATAAGACGCAGTACGATGGATTTGATCCCAACAGTCCTGAAGCGGATATCATTTTTTCACTTTACCAAGGCACTTATATGGAGCAGAGTCTGCAGTTCGCTTCGGCGGTGCAGGATGAATTGACAGAGAAGGGGCGCGTCAATCGTGGTGTCAAGCAGGCGGGCTTTTGGGTTCTTTATAAGACAGCTATGCCGAGTGTACTCATCGAGACCGGGTTTCTATCCAGCCCGGTTGAAGAGAAATTCCTTGGCTCCGCCAAAGGACAGCAATCAGTAGCCAACTGTATCTACAGGGCATTCAGAAAATACAAGACTGGTGAAAAGCTTCCCGTTGAAGAAGCTGTCGAGGAACCACAGGAAATCGAGCCGGAAGTGAAACAACCCGCCGAAAGTGAGCAGAAAAAAGATCCGGTTCCAGCTGTAAGTAATGTTTGGTTAAGCGTTCAGATCATTTCATCTCCGGATCGGCTTCCCGAGGGAAGTTCAAGGTACAAAGGCTTGAGAGGTATTTGGGAAGAAACTGCATCAGTCGGTTACAGATATCACTACGGCAAGTGGTATTCGATGGACACGGCCATTGAGGCCCAGTCCAAAGCCCGTAATGCAGGTTTCAAAGATGCTTTTGTGGTTGCTTTCAGG
>JBJSZR010000061.1:0-2399 GCA_046090385.1 Bacteroidota bacterium | reverse complement strand
TCTACCTTCCAGTTCTTCGTTGAAGGCTGGCAGTCGGCACTTTGGATGCTTTGCATCACCGGCGTTTCAGTGATCATGTATATCGTCCGGCGCAGGCAACGTATTGCCATGGAGGACCAAAGACAATAACGTGAATCTGCTGCGACGATACCGTGCATACATGCACAAGGGCCTTTTGACAAGGTTTCTTTTTTATTTTCAATTCCACTTCATTTTCTGGTTTCTTGTTTTTGAAGGATTGTACCGTTGGTGGGCGACAGGACTTCCCTATGATGTACGTTTGAATCTTGTGCTGGGCGCATTACTGGCGACACTTGTAACCATCCTTTTGCACGGGGTCAGGATCCTTTCCGGGCAGAGCAACAAGAAGAACTGACCCCCTTGATCAGCAATTCGTAACTTCGTGACCTGATGTCGTCCGACTGGACCATAATACTGATCACATTGTTGTTCTCTGCTTTCGCTTCCGGCAGTGAGATCGCCTTCCTATCATCCAATAAATTGCGCATCGAACTGGAGCGAAGTCAGGGAAGTTTCCCGGCCAGGATCATTTGGAATTTCGTCAAATCCCCGTCGCATTTCATCGCCACCATGCTTTTGGCGAACAATGTTTCATTGGTCATATATGGCATATTCATGACTGAACGGATCATGACCGGACCGGTTTTGGAACAGTTCCTTCCTGCACAATTGCACGGGAAGGGAAGCGTACTGGTGATACAGACTTTTCTGAGCACCCTGATCATCCTTGTTTCAGCTGAATTCCTTCCTAAGATCGTCTTCCGCATCAACCCCAACGGGATCCTGAATCTTCTGGCGATTCCCATACGCATCATTTACCTGTTGCTGTATCCGCTCGTATGGTTCGTAATCGTACTGTCGCGATTGATCATGCGCGCTTTCTTCAAAGCGGAACTGATGGAAGAAAAGCCGGTATTCGGACGAGTCGATCTGGACCTTTACATACGCGATCTGACAGCGAAAAACTCGCAGTCGGAGGAGTTGGATACCGAAATACAAATTTTCCAGAACGCTCTTGATTTCAAAGATGTGAAGGTGCGCGAATGCATGGTGCCGAGAAACGAAATCGTAGCGATCGAGGTGACCGAGCCTGTTTCCGATCTGATGAAGCTTTTCATTGAAACCAAGCTTTCCAAGATCCTGGTTTACCGCGACAGCATCGACAACATCATCGGCTTCGTACACTCATCTGAGATGTTCAAAAAACCAGGCAACATCGGTGAGGTGATGCTACCTGTTCAGATTGTTCCTGAGGCCATGAGTGCCAACGATCTTTTGAAGCAGTTCACAAATCAACACCGGAGCGTTGCGGTAGTGGTGGATGAATTCGGAGGCACGTCCGGCATGGCGACGCTTGAGGATATCATGGAAGAGATTTTCGGTGACATACAGGACGAGCATGATATTCCGGAGGAGACGGAAAAAAGAATCGGCGAGCACGAATTCCTGCTTTCAGCCCGTTTGGAAATCGATTATCTGAATAAAAAATACGATCTGGGTCTGCCTGAACATGATTCCTATGAAACTTTGGGAGGCTTCATACTGCACAATCATGAAAACCTGCCTGAAGCAGGGGAAGAGATCGTTATTCCGCCCTTTTCCATCACTGCCGTCAAGGTGTCAGGGAGCAGAATCGACCAGGTACGACTACGGGTGGAGCGGGAAATTTGACCCCAACCCAGGCAACCCTGAAACGATAGATTTCGTATATTCGCACTCCTTAAATCAGGGATATTGCCTGAATTTACTCTATTTGACTGATTTATAAGTCATTACAGAGGGGGCGATTCTCCTGAAATTCATTTATTGTCAAACAATTAATTATCGCGACCTGCTATGGCCGTTATTGGAAGTATTCGTAAACGCGTCGGTCTTTTGATCGGAATTGTCGGTGTATCCATGGTGCTTTTCATCCTGGGTGACTTGGTGACATCAAACTCCAGCTTTCTACAATCGAATCCTGACATTGTCGGGGTCATTGGCGGAGAGAAAATCCGTTATCAGGAGTTTGAAGCACGTGTGGACAAGCTCACCGAAAATTACAAGATGAATCAGCGAGTCGAGACCATCGACGCTGCGACTCAGGATGGTATCCGCGACCAAGCTTGGAGCTTGTTCATCAACGATCTCACCCTTGGCGAGGAATACAAAAGCCTAGGACTCTCCTGCAGTGGCGACGAACTATTCGACATGGTGGGCGGCAACAATCCCCACCCGCAGGTGATTCAAGCCTTCACCGACCCTAACACGAAAAAGTTCGACCAGTCGGCAGTCATCAAATTCCTGAAAGATCTTCCTAACCGTCCTGAAGATGTTCAGCGTCAGTGGAAGAGTTTCGAAGAGGGTATCCGCGATGAGCGCATTGCCGAAAAGTATAA
>JBJSZR010000060.1:0-3662 GCA_046090385.1 Bacteroidota bacterium | reverse complement strand
GTTCGCGGTCAACGCACCCGTACGAATTGCCGTACGCGTAAAGGAAAACGTAAAACTGTAGCCAACAAGAAGAAGGCTACTAAAATGTAATTGATTCCAATGGCGACTCAGACAACAGCAACCAAAAACAACAAGGCGACCAAGAAAAAGGTCGTCAAGGTAGAAGCTACAGGCAAAGCCTTCGTCAGCTCTACGTTCAACAACGTAATCATCTCCCTGACGAATGAGACCGGTCAAGTCATTTCCTGGAGTTCTGCAGGAAAAATGGGTTTCAAGGGTTCGAAGAAAAACACTCCCTACGCCGCTCAGATGGCAGCAGCTGATTGCGGAAAAGCCGCCTACGATTTAGGCCTTCGCAAAGTGAAAGTGTATGTACGCGGTCCTGGAGCAGGTCGTGAGTCCGCAATCCGGACATTGGAATCAATTACATTTTAGTAGCCTTCTTCTTGTTGGCTACAGTTTTACGTTTTCCTTTACGCGTACGGCAATTCGTACGGGTGCGTTGACCGCGAACGGGGAGGCCGTTGCGATGACGCATGCCACGGTAGGAGTTGATGTCAACAAGGCGCTTGATGTTGAGTTGCGTTTCTGAACGCAATGCACCTTCAACCTTCAATTCGTTGATGATCGTACGGATCTTATTCAACTGGTCATCGTTCCACTCATTCACCTTGGTCGCGAAGTCGATTCCGGCTTCGGTCAGGATGCGCTGAGCGGTAGAACGACCGATTCCGTAGATGCAGGTGAGGCCGATTTCACCCTGCTTGTTCTTCGGTAAATCAATACCAGCAATACGTGCCATTTATAGTGCTTTTAGTTGTTTCTTTCAATGATTGGATCAACCCTGACGCTGTTTGAAGCGTGGGTTTTTCTTGTTGATTACGTACAGACGTCCCTTGCGACGTACGATAATGCAGTCGACACTGCGTTTCTTGATGGCGGGTTTGACTTTCATCGCTTATTCGTTGTATCGGCGCCAGAGGCGCCAGGTATTACTTGTATCTGTATGTTATTCTTCCTTTGGTAAGATCATATGGCGACATTTCGACTTTGACTTTGTCTCCCGGCAGTATCTTGATGTAATGCATCCTCATCTTGCCGGAAATGTGCGCGATAATCTCGTGCCCGTTTTCCAACTCGACGCGGAACATCGCGTTCGATAATGATTCGGTTATGACACCGTCTTGTTCTATGTTCGCCTGTTTCGCCACAGGTTATATTTTGTTTTTGATGTTCGTGTTATCATTCACAGCTGCCTCCACGAACTCGAAGCTGCTGAGTATATCCGCGGACCCTTTTCTGACCGCTACCGTATGCTCGAAGTGCGCTGAGGCTTTGTTATCCGCAGTTCGCACCGTCCAACCGTCTTTCTCATGCACCACCGATTTGGTTCCCATATTGATCATAGGCTCGATGGCAATCACAAGTCCCTCTTTAAGCGTCAACCCCGTCCCCCGCTTCCCATAGTTTGGAACTTCAGGTTTCTCATGGAGATGACGACCGATTCCGTGACCTACCAACTCCCGCACCACAGAATATCCATGTGTTTCGGCATGAATCTGTATGGCTGAACTGACATCACCTAGTCGGTTTCCAGCTACTGCCATGTCGATTCCACGTAGTAGGCTGTCCCGAGTGACCTTTAACAATGCTATCGTTTCATTCGCCACCTCTCCAACCGGGAAAGAATAGGCGGAATCACCATAGAATCCATTGAATAGGACACCACAGTCAACAGAACAGACATCACCGTCTTTCAGCTCGTACTTACCGGGGATTCCATGCACCACCTGAGAATTGACAGATATGCAGAGAGAATTCGGAAAGCCGTTGTACCCAAGGAACGCAGGCGTACCACCGTTTTCACGTATGAAAGCCTCTGCTACTCGGTCCAACTCAAGCGTTGTGATTCCGGGTCTGATGACACGGGCCACTTCAGCCAGGGTCTTTGCAACAAGTAAAGAACTAATTCTGATAAGTTCGATCTCGTCCTGTGTCTTGAGATAAAGCATGTACAGGGCGGGGTCGTTCTCATCAGGCGGAAGTCACAGGAGCCGAACGGCCCATGATCCTACCGCTTTTCATTAAGCCGTCGTAATGCCTCATCAACAGGTGGCTCTCAATCTGCTGGAGGGTATCAAGTACTACTCCGACAAGGATCAACAGCGAGGTACCACCGTAGAAATTGGCGAAGTTGTTATTCACATTAAGAATGATGGCGAACGTAGGAAGTATCGCGATAATGGCCAGGAAAATAGCTCCCGGCAATGTGATACGCGACATCACCTCGTCAATGAAATCAGCCGTACCACGACCAGGCTTGACACCAGGAATGAATCCGTTGTTACGCTTCATATCATCTGCCATCTGATTCGGATTGACGGCGATTGCCGTGTAGAAATAAGTGAAGAGGATGATAAGCGTAGCAAAAACGAAATTGTACCAGAAAGAAGTGAAGTTTCCGAAGGTTGTCAGAATTCCCTGAGAGGCTGCCGACTCAGGAAAGAACTGAGCGACGGTTGCGGGAATGAACATGATTGCCTGAGCGAAAATGATAGGCATAACACCAGCAGCGTTCACCTTGAGCGGGATGTACTGGCGGGTACCACCGTATTGCTTGTTGCCTACGATTTTCTTGGCAAAATTGACCGGAATGCGTCGAGTGCCTTGAACCAACAGAATGGAGAATGCTATCACTCCTGCCAGAGCAACCAACTCGAGAAGGAGAACGACAAGTCCTCCACCCTGATTCAAACGTGAATCCAGCTCTGCATTGAATGCGGATGGAAGTTTCGCAATGATACCGATCATGATGATCAGCGAAATACCATTTCCTATTCCCTTGTCGGTTATCTTCTCACCAAGCCACATGACGAACAAGGTACCTGCAACCAGGATGACTATGGAAGTCAACCAGAATTGGAATGGAGAAACGATTTCAGGATTCGTATTTGAAATAATTGCGTTCTGTGCCTGAGCACTCAGGTTGACAATGTAACCAGGGGCCTGAAAACCGCAGATAACGACCGTCAACCAACGGGTGATCTGATTGATCTTTTTACGACCACTCTCCCCTTCCTTCTGAAGTTTCTGGAAGAACGGAATAGCGATACTCAACAACTGCACAACGATTGACGCAGAGATGTAAGGCATGATGCCGAGCGCGAAAATCGAGGAGTTGGAGAATGCGCCGCCTGAGAACATATCAAGAAGGCCAAGGACTCCTCCGGCCGTCTGGCTCCTGAGAGCATCAAGCTGCAAAGGATCAACACCTGGCAGTACGATATGCGCACCCAGTCGGTAAATCAGAAGAAAGAACAACGTGTTGAGTATACGAACGCGCAGGTCTTCGATCTTGAAGATATTACGGATGGTCGTTATGAGGTTCTTCATGCTTCGATGATGGAGGTTGTACCACCTTTGGATTCGATAGCTGTCTTGGCAGAAGCCGAGAAAGCGTGAGCTTTTACGTCAAGCTTGGATTTTAGTTCTCCGCGTCCAAGTATCTTGATACGCTCGTTTTTGGATGCCATTCCATTATCAACCAGCACAGTCATATCGATGGTCGTGATTTTCTTTTCATCTACCAAGGCCTGGAGAGAGTCCAGGTTGATTCCATGGTACTCGACACGGAACGGATTCTTGAAGCCGAATTTAGGAAC
>JBJSZR010000059.1:0-2101 GCA_046090385.1 Bacteroidota bacterium | reverse complement strand
CAAAACTGGAACCGAATGGCCCGTTATCTATGGAATATTGATACGGAGCCGTACTGCCACTTGCTGCTACAGTGATGGTACCCGTGCTGCTACCGAAACAATCAACGTTCGTTTGTGCAGAAACGTTGGCATCAAGAAGTGTAGGCTCATCAATCAACAAGGAATCCTGAGCGATACAGCCGTTGACGTCCGTTACAGTGACATAATAGATGAATACGGAAACATTGGAAATATCCTGCGTGGTGTCACCGTTGGACCAGTAATAAGTATAACCCGGTGATCCGCCTGAAACATCGATATTCACTGCACCATTTGTGCCACCATTACAAGACACATTCCATCCTCCGAAATATTCAGGACTGAAAATCGTATCTACTGTAAGTGGCGTAGGCTCTGTCAATGTCGCTACAGCCTGAGTTGAACATCCGTTAATATCCGTGATATCCACCGTGTAGGTTCCGGGAGGCAGATTGGAAATATCTTCTGTTTGCTCATTGTTACTCCAAACGAATGTGAATGGAAGAGTACCTCCTGCCACCGTAAGATCGATGCTTCCGTCTGACGCTCCATTGCAGGAGATATTATCACCTGAAGGGAATACGGATGCTACTGCTGATGCACTCAATACATCAGGTTGACTGATTTCTATCGAATCCTGATAGATACAATTATTGGCATCAGTGACTGTAAGGTAGTAGGTACCCGCAGAGGCGAGTTGAAGCGTATTGGTCGTATCTCCATTGGACCAAGAATACGAATATCCCGGTGTGCCGCCGAATACGGTTGCACTGGCTTGACCGTCAGCATTGCCGTTACACGAAGCGTCAGCTGAAACCGATACAAATGCGGTAATCGGATCTGGCTGGTTCAGGAAGGCCGTATCTGTTCCAAAACAGAAGTTGGTATCCCTCACAACAACCCAAAGCGTCCCCGCAGGAAGATTGGTCAAAGTATCTTCTGTGAAACCGTTTGACCACAAGAATGAGAATGGAGAGGTGCCACCGGTGACTTCAACCCACGCAGTTCCGGTCGAATCACCGTTACAACCGATGTTGAAATTGCCGGCTACGACTGTCGCTTCGATTCTGGGCGTAAGGAAATTAGGCTCTGTAAGAGTGATGGAATCTTGCGTTGTACAACCATTGGCATCAGTAACGGTCACTGAATAAGTACCAGCTGGCAGGTAAGCTATGGTATCGGCAGTTGATCCTGTTGACCAATTCCAGGTATAAGGACCAGCACCATTCAGTACATCGCTGTAGATAATACCGGATGTATCTCCTTTGCAAGGAATGTTATATCCGTTGTAGGTCGGAGAGGTGAGGAATGCAGTCACAGGAGCCGGTTCGAAGAGACTGGCTCCGACCGAAGCAGGACAACCATTGGCGTCTGTAACCAGAACACTGTAAAGGCCCTCGGTCAATCCACTGAGGTCTTGGGTTGTATCACCATTGGACCATGAATAAGAATATTGTGGAGTTCCTCCGCTGACGTCAAGATCGATGAAACCATCCGTTGCTCCTGGACAAGTAATGTTATACCCCCCGGCGTAAACGGAGATGTTTTGGATGACAGCAAGAAGCTCTTGAGGCTCAGTGATAGTGACCGTGGCGGTTGAAGAGCAACCGTTCGCATCGCGAATCAGGACTTCTAATGGTCCGGCAGTAAGGTTGGTCAGACTGGAATCTGTGGAACCGTCAGACCAAAAATAGTCATAAGGTGGTGTACCGCCTGATATGCTGACGGATACTGCACCGTTAGAAAGACCGTTGCAACTCACATTGGTAACGTTGAGTGTAGTTCCCGTAATCAAAGAATCGATTCTTGAAGGCTGGGTTATCTCTTGGGTGAAGGTGGTTACACATCCCTGCGTGTCAGTGACCGTAAGGGTATAGGTTCCTGCAGGAATATTGAAAAGGTCTTCTACGGTTTCGCCGTTACTCCAGCGGAAATCATATGGCTGTGTACCTCCGTTCACATCCACCTCCAAAGCTCCGTTGGATTCGCCGTTACAGCCGACATTGGTGATAGTCAAAGGTGTAATGGTCAGTGCGGGAGGATCGGTGATTTCAACAGTGGTGGTATTCGCGCAACCGCCTGC
>JBJSZR010000058.1:0-2016 GCA_046090385.1 Bacteroidota bacterium | reverse complement strand
CCAGGATACGTGGAGCAGAAATATCCATCGGAGGATCCGGTGATGTCGGCGACCAATCAACGCTTCGACTCATGGGAGGTTACACGTATCTGGATCCGCGACTGATTTCAATCGACAGCTCATATATCTCCAAGATCGGTGAAAGCAATGTGCTTGGTAGCGACTCCAGCGATTTTCTCAAATACAGATTCCAACACACCGCCAAACTTGACATTCAATATGACAGGCCGAAATGGTACCTGGGTACAAGTATCCGCTATACCAGCTTCATGGTCAATATCGACAAGATATTCGTCAGTTCACTTTTCGAGAACGCATTTCCGGGTTTCGGAGTGGGCTACTATCGCGACAATCATCATCATGGTGATGCGGTAGTAGATACCCGCTTCGCATGGAAATTCACGGGCGAGTTAAAAATTTCTTTCATTGTTAAAAACCTCTTGAACAACGTATTCATGCAACGTCCGGCGGATATGCAACCGCCGAGGCAATTCGTCGTTCAGGCGAATATCGAATTCTGAGTTCTATAGACGGTTAGGCAGATCAGCCGTTTTTCTTCCGACCTTTGCACCGTTGTGCAAAACGTTTCAATCAACCGTTCACTCTTACTTACCGGCCACGAAGGTTCCGTTTATGCACTTGAACGATCCAGTTCCCCGGGAAAGTTCTTCTCAGGTGGCAGCGACCGCATCGTTTGCGAATGGTCATTGGACGAATCGGTTCCGCCAGCTGCCTTGGTGAATGTCGGAGCCATCATCTATTCCATACGGCTTGTCGAGGATAAAAATCTGCTCTTCATAGGCACATCATCAGGCCGTCTGCACGTAATCGATTTGACAGCCCGTAAAGAGATCCGGAATATCGCCCATCACGCGAAAGGCATCTTCGACATCTCTTTTTCTGTGGAAACCGACCGACTGTACACGGGGTCGGGCGACGGACATTTTTCTGTTTGGCGACTGTCTGACCTCACCTTGCTGAACGACTTTCGCCTTTGCCAGGAAAAAGTACGTTCAATCGCTATTCATCCTTCAAAAGGAGAAATAGCTTTGGCGTGTGGTGATGGTCGCATCGTAATTGCAGATGGAGACAGTGGCAAACAGCTGCGCGACTGGAAGGCCCATGAGACATCGGCCAATGCCATCACCTTCTCCCCTTCAGGTGATCGTATCCTGAGTGGAGGGCGCGATGCACATCTCAACTGCTGGGACGCGACTTCAGGAGCATTGATCCGCTCCATCCCGGCACACAACTACGCCATCTATTCGATTTCTTACTCGCCAGATACACGGTTTATCGCAACGGGCAGTCGCGATAAGACCGTCAAATTATGGGATGCCGATTCGTTGGATCTGCTGTTGCGCATCGATAAGGAGAAATTCGACGGGCATCGTAATTCGGTCAATAAGTTGATGTGGATATACCAGCCTTTACGACTGATTAGCACCGGCGACGACCGGTCCGTAATGGTTTGGAAAAGTCGCGAAGATTAAAAAGCAAAACCCGCCTTGGAGGGCGGGTTCTGGAGCCAACTGTCGGACTTGAACCGACGACCTGCTCATTACGAATGAGCTGCTCTACCAGCTGAGCTAAGTTGGCTGATTCTGGACACTATTACCGCTTAAAGACTCGGAAGGTTCGGCTAAAAACGGGCTATTCTTGCAGCCGTGAAGAATACAAATTTCGCAATTTTCAGATGAAAAAACCAAAAAGTGCAGGCTTCGTAAGTGAAAAACGGCTTTCCATTTTTAGGAAACGAAAATATCCGGAAGATTGAAACATTATGGTTACACCCCTCGTTAGACTAGGCGTGTGTTTCATGTTAAGTTAAGTATTTGAATTGTTGATCAGGAAGCCTCGCGAAAGCGGGGCTTCTTGTTTTTCCAGGATAACCAAAAAAAGAGTCGAAAACTGTTCCGGAAGACGTAGCAAAGGATTTGGAAACCAAGATCCAACAACTGACCGATCAGTTCATCGCTTTGGTAGACAAGCACGTGGATGCCAAGGAGAAGGAAA
>JBJSZR010000057.1:0-2152 GCA_046090385.1 Bacteroidota bacterium | reverse complement strand
AGGAATCACGGAGCAAAAAATAGAAGAAGCCAAAAGCACCATCTATCGTGTTGTTGTGAAAAAAGACGGTACGGTTATCAATTATCAGAAAGTGGTCTATAACTGGGGAGGAGTCTTCTTCTTCAAAAATGACAAGCAGATCAGTCAGACTACATACGACCAGGAAATCAAGCAAGCAAAGAGCAGTTTGTCCAAGTGATTTTCTGCTACTCTGGAAACTTACTCATTGAAAAAATCGAAAGTTATTTATGACTTCTGACACACAACCGGTCATCCTCGTAACAAACGATGATGGTATAACCGCTCCCGGATTGCATGCACTTGTGGAAGCTATGAGCGGACTCGGTCGTATCTTCGTAGTAGCACCTGACAGTCCGCAGTCGGGGATGGGGCATGCCATAACACTTAATCAGCCACTACGGCTTGACAAGGTGGAAGTGCATGGAGAGCATGACTGGTACCAATGCAGTGGCACTCCTGTGGATTGTGTGAAACTGGCCATTGATAAGCTTATTCACCGCAAACCGGATTTGTGTGTTTCCGGGGTCAATCATGGCAGTAATTCTTCCATTAATGTCATCTACTCCGGTACCATGTCGGCAGCCATGGAGGGTGCGATTGAAGGTATTCCAAGTGCAGGATTTTCTTTACTCAATTATTCTTTGGATGCCGATTTCACAGCAGCGAAAACAGTTGCAAGGAAAGTGGCATCCAACATCCTTCGTTACGGACTTCCATCCGGTTCATTGCTTAATGTAAATATTCCTAACCTTCCTCCCGATCAGATTAAAGGAATGAAAATATGCCGCCAGGCAATGGCAAAATGGCAGGAGGAATTCGATGAGCGATTGGATCCGAATCGAAGGAAATACTATTGGCTGACTGGTAAGTTCATCAATCATGATAAAGGAGAAGATACCGATGAATGGGCATTAGCTAACGCTTATGTATCAATCGTACCGGTTCATTATGATTTCACCGCTCACCATGCCATTCCATTTCTCAACGAGCAGGGCTATGAGCTTTGAGGATAAATATGACCGATTCTGGATGGGTTCTTTTGCAGCCTTGATCGGAGCTCCGCTCATATATTCTTTGTTCACTTTATTGGTTCAATCTTTTTCCCCGATTTCAGTCGGTAACTTCCAGTTCGCTGATCCGCGCCCGATCATGTTTTCATCAATCCTCCTTGTCCTGACAGGTCGCTGGTTGCTGGTAAATAAGAAAATGGAAAACGCAGGAAGGGGTTTCTTCCTGATACTCATTCCTATGATACTTGCATCGCTTTATTTTACTGTGAGAAGAAATCATGGCTGAGTACAGGGATGATTGGATGCGACAACGTATCATAGGGTGGTTGACCGGATTATTCGCGCCTCTCATAGGGCTTTATTTTTTTTGTGCCATTTACTTCGAACGCATTTCCATTTTGGATTGCATGAAGCTTTTCAGTGAAAGGAACGTGATTCCACATGTCATTTCTTTGTCCGCAATCGTGAATCTTGTCTTCTTTTTCACTTTCCTGAAAATGAATAGGGATCATTCGGCTCATGGAGTGCTGGGTGCGACCTTTCTCTACGTATTCATAGTCATTTATCTGAAGTTCTTCTGATGCGCTATTATATCATATCTGGAGAAGCTTCAGGTGACCTTCACGCTTCCAATCTTATCAATCAAATCAAGTTGAATGACACTGAAGCGGAATTCAGAGGTTGGGGTGGCGATTTGATGGCAAAAGAGGGATGTGAAATAGTAAAGCATTACCGAGACCTCGCATTCATGGGTTTTGCGGAAGTGCTGATGAACATCCGCACAATCATTCGTAATATCGGTATTTGCAAACAGGATATCGTCAGCTTTTCTCCTGACGTCGTGATCTTCGTTGATTACCCTGGCTTCAATCTGAGGATTGCCGAGTTCGCTCATGAAAGAGGCTTCAAGACCGTTTATTACATTTCTCCCCAAGTATGGGCATGGAAAGAAAGCAGGGTAGAGAAGATAAAAAAAGTGGTGGACAGGATGTTGGTCATACTTCCATTTGAAAAGGAATTTTATCGCAGGCATGGATACGAATCGTGGTTTGTGGGTCATCCGTTGCTGGATGCTATTGAAAAGCCCCAAGCCGTTGAAGAACTTGATCTCACCTCCGACA
>JBJSZR010000056.1:0-3055 GCA_046090385.1 Bacteroidota bacterium | reverse complement strand
GGACTTCGGACTCTCCATAGTAGATGTGACCGTACCCACCAATCCGGTCATCCGTTTTACGGTTCCCGGTCCTACTAACGATTGGAGGGAAGTCAAAACGTATCGCAAAACAGCTTATATAACCACTGAAGGTGGTGGTGGTTTGACAGTTGTCGATATGTCCCGATTGCCCGGTACGATCAATTATCATCAATACACTGGTGATGGAGCCATTACCGGTCAGCTTTCCAGTATTCATGCGCTGCATGTAGATACTACAAAAGGATATTTGTATCTGTACGGTTCAAACATCGGCAGTGGACATACGCTGTTTTTCAATCTCTCCGATCCGAACAATCCTGTATTCGCAGGGCAATATATCTATCCAGGTGGCGGTAATTCCTCGTATGTGCATGACGGCTATGCCGACAACGATACGCTTTATGAGGGACACATTTACAGCGGATTCTTCACGATTGTCGATGTGCGAAACAAGTCAAATCCGGTCCTTATAGCTACACAACAAACACCTACGAGTTTCACGCACAATACCTGGCTTTCTAACGACAAGAAGACTCTTTTCACTACTGACGAGAATTCAGGCAGTTATTTGGGTGCATACGACATTTCAGATCCTTTCAATATCCATGAATTGTCGCGTTTTCAAACCGCTCCCGGTTCAGGTTCCATTATTCACAATACCCATATTCTCAACGATTTCGCAATCACCTCTTGGTATAAGGAGGGTGTGGTGATAACTGATGTAAGTCGTCCTGATAACCCAATAGAGGTAGGACACTACGATACCTATCCTCAAGGAAGCGGTAACGGATTCAGCGGTTGTTGGGGTGTGTATCCGTTCTTGCCCTCAGGAACAATCGTTGCGTCTGATATCAATAACGGTCTGTTCGTGTTGACGCCTACCTATGTAAGAGGATGTTACCTCGAAGGGATGGTCACAGACAGTATTACAGGAGCATTGATAAATGGCGCCAGTGTTCAGATTGTTACTCCGGCCATTTCTAAAACAACCGATTTGTCAGGAAAGTACCGTTCAGGCATCTCGACTCCGGCCACCGTTGATCTGATCGTTTCGAAACCTGGATATTATTCAAAAACCGTCCCAGGTATCACTCTATCAAGCGGTGTCGTTACGATTCAGGATATCCAATTATTACCGGTCCAAACTATCGCTGTTGAAGGATTGGTAGTTGACTCATTGACAGGAGCGCCTATTGCAAATGCTGATGTAAGGTTCTTCAACTCCGACTTCGATATTCGGGTAACCACCGATGCCCAAGGCGTATTCTTACTTCCCTCGATAGTTGACAATACATATGAATTAACCTGCGGTATCTGGGGCTATCAAACCACATGCAGGACCATTCAGGCTTCTGCCGGGCCTTTCAGTATCGGTTTGATGCAGGGTTATCAGGATGACTTCACATTCGACTACGGCTGGTTGGTTCAAGGAACAACTCCTAATCAGTGGGAAAGGGGAGAACCCATCGGCACTTATGATAACCAGAATAACGTAGTCAATCCGGAATTCGATGCTACCGGCGACTGCGGTGAAATCTGTTACGTCACGGATAATGCTGTCGGCACTTTTTCCAGCAACGATGTGGATAATGGCTACACGCGATTGACCTCCCCCGTCTTCGATCTGACGGGGTATCAAAATCCGGTGATAGAATACAACCGTTGGGTGGTCAATATCGGAGGTACCGGCACTCCAAATGATACACTTATCATCCGACTGACGAACGGAACCGACACGGTTGCGATCGATAAAGTACATAAGAATTCACCCGGACAAGGCGTATGGTATCCTGTTTCCGTTACGGTGTCTAACTACATCACTCCCGGACCAACAATGCGTTTGATCGTGTATGCTGAAGATTATTCACCCGGACACGTTTTTGAAGCAGGGTTTGATAATTTCAGGGTGACCGGAACCATGACTACAGGATTGACAAATGATTTTTCTGGTTCAGATAAACTGATTGCATATCCTAACCCGACGGCCGGAGCTTTTTCTCTTTCACTTCCTTTCAACCAAAGCTCAAGGTTATTGCAGATCTTCGACTCTACCGGAAGATTGATGGTTTCAGAGTCACTAAAGCCAGGTGCTGTCAGCTACAAATCCTCCGGTTTGCTCACTTCAGGCATCTATTCCGTTGTTGTTTCGGATCCAGTAGAAGGAACGCTTCAGACCCGACTGATCGTACGTTGATAGTTGAGCGATCTGCGGATACCATTCTTCGGTTTGTTTATTAATTTTGCGCAAAGCATGATGCGCCTGAAAAATCTATTATTCGTCCTTCTGATCATCCTCGCATCCGGCTGTGGAGAGTACAGTCGCGTCATGAAAGGAAACAATCTGGATGCGAAGCTTGACCTTGCGATCAAACTGTACGAAAAAGGGGACTACTTCAAAGCACTGCCATTATTCGAAGAATTGATAGCAGTATATCGAGGAACCAAAAAAGCCGAAAAAACACTTTATTACTACGCCTATACTAATTTCAAGATCGGAGACTACGCATCAGCCGCATATGATTTTGAGAACTTCGTAAAGACCTTTCCCAGCAGTGATTATGCAGAAGAGTGCGCTTTCATGCAGGCTTTTTGCTATTTCGAGGACTCTCCTAATTATACACTCGATCAGACCAATACCTACAAAGCCATCATGCAGTTACAGCTGTTTGCAGACCGTTATCCCTTGAGCGGTCGCCTCGAAGAATGCAACAAGCTTATCGATCAGCTGGAGTCCAAGTTGGAAAAGAAGTCATTTTCAAATGCAAAGATGTACTATGATATGGATCAGTTCAAAGCTGCCGTATCTTCCTTTCGCAATTTGTTGAATGATTTTCCTCTTTCTCCTCACAGGGAAGAGGCTATGTTTCTCATTGCAATGGCGCAATATAAACTTGCACTGAACAGTATCGAGGAGAAGAAGATTCCGAGATACAACGAAGCCCTGGTTTTTTGTGGCGAGTTCATCATTGCTTTTCCAGCAAGTGAAAGAAAGCAGGATATTGATAAGATGGCGGCGGTTATTCGTGAAATCCTT
>JBJSZR010000055.1:0-8442 GCA_046090385.1 Bacteroidota bacterium | reverse complement strand
TTCTTGCCTGTCGATCACATCGAAGCCGACAGCTACCAGTCCATAGACCTTGATGTATTCGGCCGTCCCGACGCCGTATACCGTATCGGAAAGGAACAGTTCGTACGTTCTGGCGGAATCCGTTCCCTGCACGATGCCGTTTTCAAGCAACGGATAAACGCGAAGTGCCCGGAATTCTGGACGAAGGTGGTCTTCCACGGTCAAACCGAACAGTAACGGGTTGATCGGTTGTTCGGTTCTTTGGTCACGGATTTCAAAATGCAGATGCGGTGCCTGGCTGCTACCACTGTTTCCGCTGGAGGCAATGGTATCTCCTTTGAGCACCTGGAATTCATTTTTTTTAGGGAACAGTTCAACCGAATAGGATTTGCGGGAGAGTTGTTCATGCAAGGTATACTGCTGCAGGTCGTCCCTGAAGCGTTCAAGGTGTGCATAAACACTAACGAATCCGTTAGGGTGGGTTACATACAATACACGACCGAATCCGTCGGGCGATATTTTAATCCTGGATACATATCCCTCGGCAGCGGCTTTCACGGGCATGCCCGTGGTGCCACCGGTGCTGAGATCGATTCCTGAGTGGAAATGCTCGGATCTTACCTCGCCAAAAGTTCCGGTAAGAATCAATGGTCCATCGATTGGAGGGCTAAAATATCTTTTCGGATAGGGTTGAGCTGAGGCCTGGGCGATGATTAGGTTTATCAGGAAAAAAAAGAGTGTGTTTCTGATCATGAATGCTAATTAAGGATGTGTAGAGTAGCGGGATGGTTCAGAACGTGGTGAGCTTTCAACAAATTGGATGTTGAGTCATTTTGGTGCGCATCTTTCTGACTTTGTTCACACTGCGTGTTCATAATTAATGCGATTGTTCAACTATTTTACTTAAATTGCGGTCTAAATTTCGGGAAAAGATCAAGTAAATGTCCGACGGCAAAGACTTAAAATTTCGCCTAACCGCCTTGGAGGGCAGGATTCAGCAACTTATTTCGATGCATGAGTCTTTGAAATCCTCCTGTCAGGATCTTTTATCTGAAAACCATCGACTTGCTCTTGCCCTTGAGGAGGAAAAAAACCGAGCTGCGCGCTTAGATGAGGGTTATCGCAATCTGAAAGAGCAGGAACTGGCAGTCACACGTCAGCAAGTAGATCGTATTAACTTAAGAATCAACGAATTGGTCAGCGAGATAGATAAGAATATCCTGTTGACTGAAAATTAATAATGTGAATCGGCTCTCCATGGGAGAAATGCTTTCAGTAAAAGTCGCCATCGCCAACCGCACCTATCCTTTGCGTATTACGCAGGAGGAACAGGGGCAAGTGATGAAAGCCGCAGAGATGATCAACAGCCGTGTCCGTGACTACGAAGAATCATTCGCAGTGCGGGACAAGCAGGATCTGCTCGCCATGACGGCTCTTCATTTCGCCAACCAGGCAGTGGGTCAAGATACTTCGGATAAACCCGATACGTTCGTTTTAGAAGCGAACGAGCAGATAGATCGTCTCAGTTCCTTGTTGGACGACTATCTGGCAAAAGAAAGCCCCTCTCAGTAAAGGTCCGTTCTTTGAAAATGTCGAGCTGTTCAAAGCCTTAATCGGTTTTCGGATAGCAGGGAAGACATCCCGCATTGGTTCCGATTCACTATTAAACTCATCAAGACAACCATTGGAGTCCTACCCTCAATGGTGAATATGGGAGGCTGCACCCCGCCATGCGGGATCCTCACGGACAGCAGAACCCAGATAGCATCAGGAGGACTCCGCCCATGACTTAAGGGGTTTATTAAGTCGTCGGGATCGGTGCGGGTTATTTTTTACCAACCTGCGGACGAAACATGGTCCGCATAAAACTGAAAGAGTGCTATGGATAACAACCAAACGATCATCGTAGCTCTTGTAGTGGGGTTGACAGGTTTGGGAATTGGCTTCGCCATTTCCCGTTTCCTTCTCAACCGTGCGCTCAAGGGACGTGAGAATTCAGCCAATTCGAAAGCCAAAGCCATCCTGAAAGAGGCTGAAAGCGAAGCTGAAGTGATCAAAAAGAACAAGATCCTCGAAGCCAAGGAGAAATTTCTCCAGCTAAAGAGCGAACATGAGAAAATGATCACCGAAAAGGACAAGAACATTTCCGTCGCTGAAAACAGGATCAAACAGAAAGAGTCGACGCTTGCACAAAAACTCGAGCAGACGCAGAAGAAACAGCAGGAGTATGAAACGCTCCAGGGAAATCTGAAAAACCAATTGCAGATCCTTGATGGAAAGAAGGAGGAGTTGGCCAAACTTCATCAGCGACAGGTGGAGAACCTGGAGAAGATTTCGGGACTGAGTGTCGAGCAGGCCAAGTCGCAATTGGTCGAAGCCCTCAAAGCGGAAGCCAAGACCGAAGCCATGTCCACGATCAAGGATATTATGGAAGAGGCAAAGATGACCGCCAACAAAGAAGCAAAGAAGATCATCATCCAGACCATCCAGCGTGTGGCCACGGAACATGCAGTTGAAAATGCCGTAACCACGTTCCCCATTGAAAATGATGAAGTGAAGGGCCGAGTCATCGGTCGCGAGGGAAGGAATATCCGTGCACTTGAGGCAGCCACGGGTGTCGAGATCATTGTGGATGATACACCTGAAACCATCATTCTATCCTGCTTCGACCCGGTCCGACGTGAAATTGCCCGACTTTCGTTGCACCAGCTCGTATCGGACGGTCGAATTCACCCTGCACGCATTGAAGAAGTCGTAACGAAGGTGAAGCGACAGCTCGAGGAAGAAATCGTAGAAGTGGGCAAACGCACCACCATCGACCTGGGCATACATGGTCTGTCACCTGAGCTGATCAGGATGGTAGGTCGAATGAAATATCGTTCATCTTATGGTCAGAACTTGTTGCAGCACTCACGCGAAGTCGCCAACCTTTGCGCTACCATGGCTGCAGAGCTCGGACTGAATGTGAAACTGGCCAAACGAGCCGGACTTTTGCACGATATCGGAAAAGTGCCTGACGATGAGCCGGAATTGCCACACGCCATTCTCGGCATGAAACTGGCTGAGAAATTCAAGGAGAATCCGGAAGTATGCAATGCAATCGGTGCTCACCACGATGAAATCGAGATGAACAGTATGATATCTCCAATCGTGCAAGTCTGCGACGCAATTTCGGGTGCTCGTCCCGGTGCGCGCAGAGAGGTTGTAGAATCTTATATTAAGCGCCTGAAGGATATGGAAGCGCTTGCGCTTTCTTATCAAGGCGTTGAAAAGACATTCGCCATTCAGGCTGGACGTGAGTTGCGTGTGATTGTTCAGAGCGAGAAGATCAACGATAAGCAAGCTGAAGTTCTTTCATTCGATATCGCCAACAAGATCCAGAATGAAATGACGTATCCCGGTCAGGTAAAGGTGACAGTGATCAGGGAGACCAGATCCGTGAATTACGCGAAGTGACATTACCGAAATGATATGATCCCCTCCAGACTGGAGGGGATTTTTTTTGACCTCATAACCGATTATATTCGTGCAGTATGTCAGAGGAGAGGAATTCCAACAGTTGGTTGCCAGATGCGATGGTTGTCAGGAATTTCCAGCTCTATGTATCAGGCGCGGCTTTACTTCGTGGTGTAGGTTTTTTTCTGATTCCTATTTACACCCGCTATATCATCCCTTCAGAATACGGAAAGTTGGAAATGATCAATACTTTCACTTCCACCATTGAGATCGTTTTTACTTTGGGGCTCTTTCAGGTTTTCTTCATGGAGTTCTTCAAATACGAAGGTAGAGACCGGAAAGAACTGATTGACCGTATCTTATCGGCTTATCTGCTCCTGACCACCATCCTTTATTTGATCGGTGGCCTTTCTGTACTTTTTTTTCACGACTTGTTCCATCCTGACATTTCTGTCACATTGATTCTTTTAGCAATTTCCGGTTCCTATCTTAACTTTTTTCAGAATTGTTTCATCGCATTCCTTCGAATGAACGAAAGGGCAGGTTTGCTCACTGTGGTTCAAGTAGCCTTTGGCATTTTGGCCATTTGCATGAATATCCTGATGGTGGTAGTCTGGAATTCGGGAATAAAAGGAATCGTAGTTGCGAATCTTATCACGGTATCACTTACCGGTTTGCTTGCTCTATACTCCTACAGGAAAAATCTTGGAGCTCTTAGGTTGTATATCACAAAAAAGGATTTAAAGCATATTCTTTCTTTGGGTATCATGTTTGTTCCCGGTGCTATCGCATTCTGGTTGATGAACAGCCTGAGTCGCTGGATGCTATTGAATTTCTCGGGACTCCATGAGGTGGGAATCTATTCGGTTGCGGTCAAATTCAGTTCCATCTTCGACCCGTTGGTGGTACAGCCATTTCTAAGTGCGTATAGTACGAGAACGTTGAAAGGCTTTTCAGAGGGGAAATTCGAACAGAAGCTGGGGAAACTTATCCCCATGGCGATCGGGTTTTTCCTGCTCGTCGGTTGGATCATGTCAAATCTGGCCGTCTTGGTGGTTGATCCTTCTTACAAGGACGCGGCGCGTCTCATCCTTCCCCTCATTATCGGTGTCGGATTCGGATTAGTGGCTAACATCGCTAACCTGGTCATCATTTTCCACCGCAAGATCCATTTGGGTTTTTTATCGATTCTCACTGGTTTGCTGGTCTCTCTGTTATTCAACTACCTGCTTGTTCCATATTACGGCGGAATAGGAGCGGCTTGGGGTACACTTTTGGGTAATATGGTATGGATGTCAATGGTGCTTGTGTTCCACCTATGGGAGATGCGAAAAAGAAGTAGTTTGTAATCATCGCTTGTTTCGGCTACGATCGACAAGCAGAGCCGTAATAATCGTTTGTTTTGGCTACACTCGACAAGCAGAGAGATGCCGGGACAAGTCCCAAAACGACGTTAGCAACCAATGGAAGTAAATACATCTTCAGGCGGTTCTATTTTCGTAATTTTGAAAACAGCAGTGGTTGAATTCTGATGTTTCTTGAACCATGTCCCTAACGGACAAACTGAAATAAAAGGTCGGCCGGTGCCTGATAAAAACGGATAGCACTCCATGAAATTGGATTTGACAGATATTCCTGCCATCTATATCAACCTGGACAAAGACACTGAACGTCGTTCTGGTATGGAGGAAATGTTGCGGTCTTGCGGATTCAAGAGGATCATCCGCTCGCCAGGTGTGCCTGTTCCCAACGATCCGTTAGCTGGATGCGCAAAAGCCCATGAGGTCGCTCTAGGACTGATTAAGCCACCCTTCATAGTTTTTGAAGACGATTGTAAAGTCAAAAAATTCGAACCTGTTATCGAGATTCCGGAAGTAACCGATGCTGTTTATCTTGGTAATTCTTCCTGGGCCAGAATCAACGGTCACTCCGGTCCGTTTCTCCAATTCGAACCAGTAGGTGAGGGGCTTTATAAGGTTTACAACATGTTGGGTGCTCATTCTATTTTGTATCTCTCCGAAGAGATTGTGAAATATTATCGAAAAGCGGCGGAGTCTTTCGGCAGGATGTCGCAATTCCATGATATCGGGTTTGCGCAATTGCAACCTTATTTCAATGTTTTGACGTTCGAAATGCCGATGTTTTACCAAACAAGCTCGAAAGGAACGTCCGAAGCTTTGACATCCTATAAAAGAACGGAGCTACGAAAGCCCGATCGAAAGTACTGGTTACCTGAAACTTTCATGTTCAACGGCACTAAATTCTGAAATCGTTGCCTCCTTCTCCACCTGTACGCTTCTTGTCAAGATTGGGATACCTAAACGGCTCCCTGCAGCGTGACTTCATCCTTTATTTCATCGGTGGCGTTTTCCTGAAAGGACTCTCGTTTTTCCTGTTACCTGTTTATACAAGGGTGTTTTCTCCTGCAGAGTACGGGCGACTGGAATTGTTGCAGAGTATCGGAACCATCGTGGACATCGTGTTCACATTCGGACTCGCTCAATTTTTCTACATGGAATACAATCATTGCAAAAACCATAGTGAGAAAAAAGACCTTTTGGATCGCGTCCTATCGCTCTACCTGATTTTCGGATCTGTTTTCTTCTTTTTGTTTTTTGCATTCGTCAGTCATTTTGGAATTTTCAAAGAAGAGGGAATCGGTTCATCGGCATTAGGCTTATTACTCGTTGCCACTTTTTTCAATTTTTTCCAAAACATGCTTATCACCGTGTTTCGTTTAAGATTGCAAGTTAAAGAGGTCACATTTTTCCAGGCCATGGTGGGTGCCGGAAATCTGATCCTCATTCTCGTACTTATTTGGAGCGGTTTCAAATCCATAACCACTGTATTGTTTGCCAATTTCTGTATCTCCATCCTTTCGTTTGTTTTCGGAATCAGCAGATATCTTGTTACATTAAAGACACGTTTCCGTTTTTCGATTTCCCGTCCTCAAATCGAAAAATTCCTTTTCCCGGCGATGCTCTTCATTCCGAACCTTTTGGCATTTTGGGTAATCAATAACATAAACCGCTGGATTATTCTGGAATACTCATCGCAGGCAGAGGTAGGCATCTACGGAATAGCCAACAAGTTCGGTGGACTGCTGGAACCGCTATTGGTCATGCCTTTCGCAAACGCTTATACACCGAGGGCATTGTCCGCGTTGAAAGACGGCACTTTCAAACCGGTCACTGTTTTGAATAAATTTCTGGCCCTTGCAGGATTCGTTGTTGCAGGTTTCTTACTGCGATACATTTCCTACTTCTTTGTAGGTGAAGAATTCCAGTCAGGACTCATCTTGATACCCATCCTCGCCGCATCTTCTTTCTTTTATCTGCTCTGCAACATCACGAATGTACACCTCTTGCACGGGCGCAAGACAGGTCTGATGCTCGTTTCGGTATTGATAGGAGGAATATCGGTGGTTGCTACTAATTTCCTGCTTGTACCTCACTATGGTGGACTTGGAGCCGCAATTTCAGCGTTGGCAGGAAATGCTGCGTGGTACTTTTCAATTTATTTTTTCTCAATTCGCCTGCATAAAAAGAGTGGTTCATTCAAGAACTCTTCACCTTCATGACATACAAAATAAAAAAGGTCTTCATGTTGCGTGATGGTGCCCTTAAACCGGGAGGAGTCGAAGTCATGATGCTGAATACAGCCATTCTCCTGAATAAAGTCCATCAGATTGAAGTGGTGTTGCTGACGGGAGAATCATCTGACAGATTCGCTGAGATGTTCCAGTCGAACGGACTGCAAGTCATCCGGATCCCGATCGGCAGAGAAGTGCCGCTGTATAAGACAGTCAAAGCCGTCGTAAAAGCATGCAAGTCAGAAAATGAATTTTTCATTTTACAGGCGCATCTTTTCAGGGAAAGCATCATTATCCGTTTGGCAAACCTATTTCTTGAAAAATCAAAAACAGTATTCCGTGTTGAAACCTATATTGATTGCTCCTTCATCCCTGAGTGGAAGAAATGGATGTATCATCTTATAGAACGGTTCTCTCAAAGTGAAATCGACCTCTATCTGGCCAATGGAAAAATGGTGACCGGTGAATTGGAGTCGCGTTCTTTTGTCAGTTTGTCTAAAATTAAAACCATTTATAACGGCAGTCCCGCCGCAATTTCTGTCGATCATGAACTTTTGGACAAAAGCATCCCTTTTGAAGCTGCCATGGTAGCCAACCTGCTACCCGTCAAGGGACATGTGGTGCTGTTTGATGCAGTTGCCAGACTTAGAAAACGGGGAATCGATCTGCAGGTGTCATTGTTCGGCGATCAATTGGATTCTAATCCTTACGGAACCTTCGGAAGTTACAAGGAATATCTTTTTGACCTGGCAAAGCGACATGCTATCGATGACCTCATAGTGTTCCACGGATTCAGCACCGATTTGTCCACTGACTTGCGCAGGTTCAAGTTGATACTGCTTACCAGTCACAGTGAAGGAACTGCAAATGCTATTCAGGAAGCTATGAGTTCCAGAAAAATGATCGTATGCAGTGATGTTTATGAATTACCTTTCATTTTAGATTACGGCAGATGTGGTTTCCTCTTCAAAGCAGGCGATCCTGAAGCATTAGCTGATGTGTTGCAGAGCATATATTCCATTCTTTCTGACCCGGAAACCGAAGGCAAAAGAGACAATGCATTGCATCGCTGGAAAGAGCACTTCAATATTGATGTGATGGTTGAGCAATTTGTGCATGCTTATAATGCAATTTCATGATACTCGAAGGCATTAAGCATATCGTGATTGTAGCAGAGCTGGATTGGAACGGACTTCATTGCCAAAGCCATTATATGGCCAAGCGGTTTGCAGAAGAAGGATATCAAGTGACGTATGTGAACAGGACTTTACAACGGTGGCCGAAATGGAGACATCTTGCTTCGCGCCTATGTTCATTGCCATTTTTCAGAAAGAAAAGCAATGGGCATTCAAGAAATGTTCCTGATGGCCACCGTTGTAACGTCCTGTTCACATACGTCACTTGATATCCTTCTT
>JBJSZR010000054.1:0-1510 GCA_046090385.1 Bacteroidota bacterium | reverse complement strand
GTCTTCAATCTTTTGCCAGCCTTTCCAATGGATGGCGGCAGGGTATTGAGAGGTCTGCTTTCCCTACGATTGGAACGGTCCAAGGCGACTGTCATATCCGCTCGCATCGGCCAAGCTGTTGCAATAATGATGTTCGGAGCCGGTTTACTGTTCAATCCTTTTTTGTCGTTCATTGGAGCCTTCATTTTCATTGGGGCACAACTGGAAGCTTCAAGCACAATGCATCATCGTTTCATGCGAGGAGCGACTGCCCGATCCGTAACAATGCATCGGCTTGAGGAGGTTGAAGCTGATTCTGTTTTACGCGAAGTTGTGAAGCGGCTGCTTGATTCGGATGCTACGCGTTTCATTGAAAAGAGAAATGGAACAGTCGTAGGGCATCTGGATAGATCTCATTTGCTCGCTTCCATAGAGCGTCATGGACAATATGTATTCGTTGAGGCCATCATGAATCGTGACCTGATACACGCAGAACCGGATAGTGCTCTTGAAGTGTTATATCAAAAATTGCAGACTAGACCAGAGGCTTTGGTCATTGTGCAGGATCGGGATGGTAAGCTTGGTTATATCGACATGGAGAACATAATTGAATTCATACTTGTCAAGCAGGCGGATTTCAAAAACCATGGAAACGACCCCTCTGCGAGCCTTGTAAGTCAAACATCTTGATCCTGTAATCATGGTACCTGTTAATCTTGTTTTATCCGGAGGAGGTATAAGAGGTGTAGCTTCGCCGTATCGAGTGACAGGACCCCTCTATGCTATGATTGTGGCTACGCTACTGTCAGAGAAGGTTCATGCTTCAAATGTCTCAATTGCGGGTCTACCGTGGGTTGTAGTTGACAAATATCCAAAGTGTCGGAGTCGTAGTTGGAAATCAATAACCGGTGGTTGGTAAAACCTTGAATAGCCTTCGTATGCCGATTCGTATTCTCTATAGATTTATCGGATATCAATCAGACCGCACTCAAACGATTTTATTATTAATTCATCAAGTATTGTATAAAACCGTAAAATCATGAATCAGGCTTACCTTCATCTTCTAATCAATCATGTTTCAATCCTCGGTATATTTTTCTCTTTCATTTTACTGGCAGGAGGAATGATATTCAAATCATTTGACGTGAAAAAAGCCGCAATGGTCGGTTTTGTCTTTTCGGGAATAGCAACGCTGGTTGTATTCAAGACTGGCGAAGGAGCAGAGGAGGCTGTTGAAAATTTCGCCGGTGTCAGGGAAGCAGCTATCGAGGAGCACGAAGAATCTGCCGAAGGTGTGATCTGGTTGGCAGGCGGACTTGCTGTAATTTCTTTGGCAGGTTTGTTTTTATCATTGAAAAAAAAGGCAGTTCCAGGTGCATTGCTCGCACTGTTGCTTATTGCCGGTGCGGCCACTTCGGGTTGGTTAGTCCAGGTTGGGAGGTTAGGCGGTCTCATACGTCACACAGAAATTGGCACTCAGGCGTCCGATATGTTGCCAGATTCTCCCGAGGAGCACGAAGAAAAAGAGAAT
>JBJSZR010000053.1:0-3713 GCA_046090385.1 Bacteroidota bacterium | reverse complement strand
CTCGCAAAGAAATAAAGATCAAATCGAACTTCACGAAAATCATCATCAGTCTCTCCTCTCCTGAAAACATCCTGGAGCAATCGAGCGGTGAGGTGCTGAAGCCTGAAACCATCAATTACCGTACATACAAGCCTGAGCGTGATGGTCTTTTCTGTGAGCGCATTTTCGGTCCTGTAAAGGATTGGGAATGCCATTGCGGAAAATACAAGCGCATCCGTTATAAAGGCATCGTCTGTGACCGTTGTGGTGTGGAAGTGACTGAAAAGAAAGTGCGTCGTGAAAGAATGGGACACATCAGTCTCACTGTTCCGGTCGCTCATATCTGGTACTTCCGTTCATTACCAAATAAGATCGGTTATTTGCTCGGACTTCCGACCAAGAAACTCGACATGATCATCTACTACGAAAGGTATGTGGTCATACAGCCTGGTATCAAGGCCGCTGATGGTGTGAATTACCTCGACTTCCTTACTGAGGAAGAATACCTCCAGATTCTTGAGAATCTTCCAAAGGATAATCAGCATCTGGATGAGACCGACCCCAATAAGTTCATCGCCAAAATGGGAGCAGACGCGCTGTATGATCTGCTTTCCCGACTCAAACTCGATGAGCTTTCTTACTCGCTCCGCCATCAGGCCAGTAATGAGACATCTCAGCAGCGTAAGAACGAAGCTCTCAAGCGTCTCAATGTCGTAGAGGCTTTCCGTTCTGCCAACCAACACATCGAAAACCGTCCTGAATGGATGATAGTGAAGGTGGTGCCTGTTATTCCGCCGGAGTTACGCCCGCTCGTGCCATTGGACGGAGGTCGTTTTGCAACTTCTGACTTGAACGATCTTTATCGTAGGGTGATCATTCGTAACAACCGACTCAAGCGCCTAATAGAAATCAAGGCTCCTGATGTGATTCTGCGAAATGAAAAGAGGATGTTGCAGGAGTCTGTTGATTCTCTCTTCGACAACAGCCGTAAGGTGAATGCTGTCAAGACAGAATCGAATCGCGCACTTAAATCACTCTCCGATTCCTTGAAAGGCAAACAAGGTCGTTTCCGTCAGAACCTTCTCGGTAAGCGTGTCGACTATTCTGCTCGATCTGTCATTGTCGTAGGTCCTGAAATGAAGCTGCATGAGTGTGGTCTTCCGAAGGACATGGCAGCCGAACTCTTCAAGCCGTTCATCATCCGTAAGATGATCGAGCGTGGTGTCGTCAAGACGGTAAAGTCTGCTAAGAAAATAGTCGATCGCAAGGATCCGTTGGTCTGGGATATTCTCGAAAACGTACTCAAAGGACACCCTGTTCTTCTGAACCGTGCCCCAACGCTTCACCGTCTCGGCATCCAGGCATTCCAGCCAAAACTGATTGAGGGTAAAGCCATTCAGCTCCACCCACTTGTTTGTACAGCGTTCAATGCCGACTTCGACGGTGACCAGATGGCTGTTCACGTGCCTCTTGGGAATGCAGCGATCCTGGAAGCTCAAATGTTGATGCTTGCATCGCATAACATCCTTAACCCTGCAAATGGTGCGCCTGTAACTGTTCCTTCCCAGGACATGGTGCTTGGTCTATACTATATCACCAAAGAGCGTAAGAGTGAGGGCAAGGTCAAGGTGAAAGGCGATGGCATGTCCTTCTATTCACCTGATGAAGTGACCATTGCTTATAACGAAGGACGCGTGGATCTTCACGCACCCATCAAGGTGAAAGTGAACGTCAGTAAGGATGGAATGCTCTCCAATGATATGCTTGCAACCACCGTAGGACGTGTCATCTTCAATAAAGTAGTTCCTTCTGAGGTCGGGTTCATCAACCAGCTCCTTACCAAGAAAGCCCTGCGCGATATCATTGGAGATATTCTTGATATCTGCGGTACAGCCAAGACAGCCAAGTTCCTCGATGATATCAAGGATCTCGGTTTCCAGATGGCATTCAAAGGCGGTCTTTCTTTCAACCTCGAAGACGTCAAGATTCCGGATGTCAAGATGGATCTTATTGGTAAAGCCAATAATGAGGTGGATGAAGTGCTCAATAATTATAATATGGGCTTCATCACCTACAATGAGCGTTACAACCAGATCATCGATATTTGGACACGTACCAGTTCCCGAATTTCCGAGACTTTGATGAAGCAACTTGCAACCGACAAGCAAGGATTCAATTCCATCTATATGATGCTGGATTCCGGTGCTCGTGGCTCTAAAGAGCAGATCCGTCAGCTTGGCGGGATGCGAGGTCTTATGGCCAAGCCTCAAAAGAGCGGAGCAACGGGCGGTGAAATCATCGAGAATCCTATTCTTTCGAACTTCAAGGAAGGTCTATCTATTCTCGAATACTTCATCTCTACCCACGGTGCCCGTAAAGGTCTTGCCGATACCGCTCTCAAAACGGCTGACGCAGGTTACCTGACGCGTCGTCTTGTGGACGTTGCTCAGGATGTGATCATCACTGACAACGACTGCGGTACGTTGCGCGGCCTCGCAATGTCTGCGCTCAAGAATAACGAAGAAATTGTTGAGTCACTGTATGATCGTATAATCGGACGTGTTTCTGTTCATGATGTGTTTCATCCGCTCACGGGTGAACTGATTGTCGAGTCAGGCGGGGAGATAAATGATGCTGTCGCTTCGACAATCGAAGAATCACCGATCGAAACCGTCGAAATCCGTTCCGTACTCACTTGTGAATCCGATCGTGGGGTATGTGCCAAGTGTTATGGACGTAATCTTGCAACCGGTCGTATGGTTCAGAAAGGTGAGGCAGTTGGCGTTATCGCCGCTCAATCAATCGGTGAACCTGGAACCCAGCTTACGCTCCGTACCTTCCACGTAGGTGGTACCGCTCAGCGTGGAGCATCTGAAGCAGAAGTGAAGGCTAAATATGCCGGCCGTCTCGAATTGGAAGATGTCAGGACTGTCGCATACAAGGAGGGTTCCAAGACCCAGGATATCGTCATCGGTCGTTCCGGTGAGGCTCGTGTCGTTGATGTCAATACCGGTACGGTATTGGCAACCGCCAACATCCCATACGGTTCCAAACTTTATATCAAGGACAAGACTGTAGTGGAGAAAAATGCTCTCATCTGCGATTGGGATCCCTACAACGCCGTTATCCTTTCTGAATTCGGTGGCAAAGTCGAATTCGATGCGATTGAAGAAGGTGTGACCTTCCGCGAAGAGTCGGATGAACAGACAGGTTACCGTGAAAAAGTGATCATAGAAACTCGTGATAAGACGAAGAACCCTTCCATCAGAATCATTGACGATAAGAAGGAAATCATCAAATCCTATAACATCCCAGTAGGCGCTCACATCATGGTGAACGTCGGACAGAAAATCCAAACTGGTGAAGTTCTTGTAAAAATCCCTCGTTCTACTGGTCGTACAGGAGATATCACGGGTGGTCTGCCACGTGTGACCGAACTCTTTGAAGCTCGTAATCCAAGTAATCCGGCAATCGTCAGTGAAATCGACGGAGTCGTCTCTTACGGCGGCATCAAGCGTGGTAACCGTGAAATCATCATTACCTCTCGTGATGGTGAAGTCAAGAAATACCTCGTTTCACTTGCTAAACACATTCTTGTACAGGACAATGATTTCGTTCGTGCAGGCGACCCTCTATCTGATGGTTCCATCAGTCCTGGTGACATCCTAGCCATCAAGGGGCCTACGCAGGTACAGGAGTATCTGGTGAACGAAGTTCAGGAAGTTTACCGTATG
>JBJSZR010000052.1:0-3451 GCA_046090385.1 Bacteroidota bacterium | reverse complement strand
AGAAGAACCGCCGTACCGAGATCATATTGACTCCGAAACTGGACGAATTGTTGAATGTGCTGGACAGCTTCAGTCAGCCTGGACACTGATCCAAATCAAGACCGCTCCAGGTCAACGTGAAGTGAACTGACCATAAACGCTTTTCTTTTTCCACTTGAACTTATAAGACGCTTCGAGTGAGAAAAAAGTAAAAGCATCCCTCAATTCTGGATTACCGCGCGGACTTGTTGCCGGTCCTATAGAGCCGTTGGTGCCGCGACCGGTTGGATCGGAGATATATTTCGCCAATTCAAACCGGGTATCATCCGGAAAAGCCGCTCTTAATTCTTCATAAGTCGCATAGCGATCGCTTACATCGTCAAGATAATCGCTGAAGAAGAAATAATAATTGAGTTCCGCTGAAAAAGTAAGCTGTTTATTGAAAACATATCTGACACCGGCTCCGAGCGGAACTCCGATATGCCAGTTGCTGTAGGGCGCCTTCTTATGGATTTCTTTTTCATACCCCTGCCCTTCCGTATTCCATTCATTCAGTACGGTTTCATACTTGCCATCCTTACCGATCACATCTCCCAGGCCTTGTGAATTTTCGGGAGCGCTTCGTACGGTACCATCCCTCAGAAATAGTAACGATTAGCCAAGGAAATATCCCCATTGAAAAGATCGGCACGAGGAACACCGTGAAAGATTCCGACTGCCGCACTCAGGAAAAACGAGAACGACGGTTTCCACAAGGGTTGATTGCGGTTCAGATAGATATTATAGGTGATTCCTGTTTCACATCCGAATAAGTCGTTTCTGAAATTCAAGCCACGCAGATAATTTCGAAGTTCAGTGCCTTTTTTACCTCCGATCGGATCTGTTTCATCATACTGCAAACGATGCCAACTGAGACGAACCTGCATATCGAAGGTTTTGTACCTGATTTGCGGACGACCCATGAAATCACGAATAGTAATTGCAGCACCTCCTGCCAAGGAAGAAACTGGAAAAAAAGGTTCATTGGCTAGATCTCCAATGTAATTGACCCCTCCCAATGAAAACCCGATTTCTGTCCTACGCTGTGCATTGGCCGATGATATGGCCACAGAAAGCAAAGCAATCGAAATAATCCAGCTTCTTACTTTCATGATGAATAGTGTATGGTGTAAATATAATACAGCAATTACCCGCTGCGACATGATTTTGGTCAACTGCTGATACGTTGGGCGAAAATCAAATTAGTATCATCCGCCGATGGCAACCATCGGGCGGTTCTCTGGATTGGAAAAAAGCTCCTGTCCGCCCCATTTCTTAGATTTTTCGCCTAGTGACTGCATTATCAAAGATCTCACGTCTCTACCAATTCGAAGGGTTCCCAATAAATCCAATTCATTTCTTGAAAAAAGACAATTCCGGATTTTTCCATCGGCAGTCAATCGTATACGGTTACATCCGCCACAAAATGGCTCGCTCATGGTACTTATGAATGCGAAAGTTCCCGAATAACCCAATACCTTGAATGCTCTTGCTGTATCATTGGGTGAATTCGATAAACTTTCAATATCGAAAAAAGAAGACGCACGATCCAATAACTCAGCAGTGCGGATCAGGCGTTTGTCAATCCAATGATTGCCCTCGAATGGCATGAATTCGATGAAGCGTACATGAATGGGATAATCACGTGTCCATTGTATGAAATCAATCACCTCGTCGTCATTGACGCCTTTCATCACCACCATATTGATTTTCACATTGAACTGCCTGTCAAGCAACAAATGGATATTCGAGATCACTTGATGAAAACGATCACGCTTAGCGATAGCGGAAAACCTTTCAGGGAGCAAGGTGTCCAGACTGATATTCACAGACCGGACAGCTGCATCAGTCAATGCATCAAGATGCTCGTGCAATCTTATTCCATTTGTAGTCAGTGTGACTTCCTTTAAGCCGACTACATTTAGCTTCGATAGGCCTTCAAGGATTTTATTGAAATCCCTTCTTACCGGGAAATGGCCGATGAGGCGTATGCTGTTTTTCGTGAAGATTTATTCTCACGGCATTCTTTGATTTGTATGCACGTTTATCACAGCCTTGGCACTGTTTCAGTAGGAGAAATCAACCTTTTTGTGTTCGTTTCGTCCCGTCACAGGAAGGATTCCATAGACGCATGTCAAGAGCTTGTCGAGTGGATAAAAAAGGAGGCATCCGTATGGGGGAAAATCAAATATCAAGATGAATCAATTAGTTGGAAAGCAAATACTCCCTGAATCAAATGATAGATATCACTCATAAGTCACCGTCCTTGCGCTCGGCTCATGCACGTGCCGTTGTAAGGTTCGGTGTTGCATACACCGCTTCCATCATACGCGACAGAAAGGTCCCTAAAGGCGATATTTTCGAGTCTGCCCGAGCTGCCGGATTGTTCGGAGTTAAAAAGACGAGCGATTTGATACCTGACTGCCATCCATTGCCTGTGGAGCATACTTCCATTACGTTTGACTTGCAGGAAGATTCATTAACGATTGATGTGACAGTTAAGACGGTCTATAAAACAGGTGTTGAGGTAGAGGCTATGACAGGTGCATCCGTTGCTGCATTGACCTGTTATGATATGCTTAAGCCGATTGATCCGGGAACATCGATAGGTCAGGTTTTTCTGGTAGAGAAAAAGGGCGGCAAGTCATCCTTCAAGCAGGAATTCCTTGATTCGATTGCTGCCGTAGTAATCGTCTGCTCTGATTCGGTTTCATCCGGTACAAAAACCGACAGTGCTGGTAAAGCAGTCATTGAAAAATTGACCGGTATGTCGGTCAAGGTTGTTGAATACGCTGTGATTCCTGATGAGTTGGAAGTGATACAAGAGAAGGTCCGGACTTTAGTATCTGCGGGGCATCAGCTACTATTATTTGTAGGAGGAACAGGACTCTCTCCGCGTGACGTAACTCCTGAGGCGATTAGACCGATGCTGGAACGTCCGGTTCCAGGAATCGAAGAAGCAATCCGTGATTATGGTCAGCAGCGTATGCCGTATGCGATGTTGTCGCGTAGTGTGGCTGGTATGATCGGTAAATCGCTTGTACTGGCATTGCCTGGATCAACACGAGGTGCATCTGAAAGCATGGATGCGGTTTTTCCTCATCTCCTGCATGTGTTTCGTGTACTTGAGGCATTGCGTCATGAAGAAAATTGATCTTGAAATGTAGTAGACCGCTTTTATCATGCTAGAGGACAAACACGGACGCATCCACGATTATTTGCGTATCTCAATCACAGATGCGTGCAATCTTCGTTGTACCTATTGTATGCCGGATCAACCGGTTTTTTCCCCCGAAGAAAAACTTATGTCGGCTTCCGAGATCATATCTTTAGCTAGAATCTTCGTCGGACTGGGTGTTAGGAAGATACGCCTTACGGGTGGTGAACCGCTGATAAGAAGGGATTTCAATGAAATCCTTGAAGGCCTATCGAA
>JBJSZR010000051.1:0-5266 GCA_046090385.1 Bacteroidota bacterium | reverse complement strand
GTAAATTTCTGGGGCGATCGCACCTACACAGCATCCTCATTTCTGATCAACAGCAGTGCCAGTATCACTGCCACCAACAGCACCATCAACATGGTTGCACGTTGGCTCAGCCTTACAGGGGCCGGAAATGCCGATATACCATTCGGCATCGGGACCACCAATGATACACGTAGAGGACGATTCTTTTATCGCGCAACAACCAACATGCTTGGTTGGTCGGGATGGTCATGCGATGTCACCAATACCGCTGTAAATACGGATGCCGGCGGAGCGCTTCATACTTTCAATGCTGTGCAAAACGGCAATTCGTTGATCATGGGAAGAGACGGGGTGGAATCAAACCATTTACTTCCTAATACTCCTTTGACCCCATCTACTGGAATAGCTATGGGTCAACTTCATAACCCTTCCCAGACCAGTAATTTTTTCACTGAAATGGAAATGTCGGAGGCCATTGTTTTCGCCGTCGCCCTATCGCCTTCCGAGCGAAGGATACTGCAATGCGACCAAGGAAGTTTTTATTCATCGCCGACCACCATTTCAGGGCTGGACTTCTTCATTGGGGCATCAGTAGATCAATCCGCCTGCCGCCTATCGTCGGAGCAAGTCGTATGGAACAGCGCTACCGTTGCGAATGCTACCGTTAGCACGAATAATCTGACCAAGATCAATACCATCGGTTGGGATGGTGGAGCGGCATCTCTGAATACAGTCAGTAATAACGGATATATGGAATTCCGCGCCATCGAAACGAATCGTGCAAGAATGATCGGCCTGAGCACCAGCTTCACAGGAATAAGCTACATCAATATCCAATTCGCCATTTACCTCAAATCAAACGGTACAGTTGATATCTACGAATCAGGCACTCTAAGAGGAACCTTCGGTAATTATGCCGCCAATGATCTGTTCAGGATCACAATCGATGCAGGAACCATCCGCTATTTCAAAAACGGCATCCTTTTCTACAGCAGTTTGATCGCACCAGTAAGCCCCATGGTGGTCCATGTTTCATTGTCGGATATAGGAAGCACTGCAGCACAAGTGATGGTTTATAATCCATGCAATGGGACTTTCACGGCAAATGCATCCAATACAGGTCCTAATCCGATTTACCAATGGCAACTCAATGGAGTAAATACGGGTAGCAATTCGAACACTTACTCCAATCCAGCAATGACTCCCGGGAATGTGCTGACATGCTCCATCACCCTTTCAGGATGCGCCAGCAATGCGGTCACCTCCAATACGGCAGGTCTAATCAATTCAGCTCCGAATCCGGCCTTGCGATTCTTCATTCGACCTGTAAGTGATACCTCTGCCTGCAGAATGACATCGGAGCAGATCGCATGGCGATACATTACCATGGACAATGTGAGTCTGATTTCCACTACGCCTTCATCCATCACAAAAACCAACGGAGCCGGATGGGATGCCGCCGGTGCATCACTGAACCCTGTGAATAACAACGGTTTTTTCCAATTCACAGCAAACCAGACAACACGTGCGCTGATGGGAGGACTAAGCAGCACCATTGGCGGGGTAAGCTACACGTTCATCCAGTATGCCATTTATCTTGCCAATAACGGCGGCCTTCAAGTATATGAATCAGGCACACTTCGGGGAAGCTTCGGCAATTATGCAGTCGGAGATGTACTCAGGGTGGCGATTGAAGGAGGAAGAGTGAACTACTACCGCAATGGCCTGTTATTCTATACAAGTACTGTAACGCCGACACTTCCACTATTCGTTCATGTCAGTATCGCTGACGTGGCCGGCTCTATCGGAAACCTTACTGTTTCGAACCGCTACAATGGAGACTTCACTGCAACGGTACTGAACGGTCATCCAAATCCGAATTACAACTGGACAGTCAATGGAGCATCCGTGCAGTCAGGTCCTTCCGCCACTTACAGCAATACTTCTTTGAATCTAAATGATATCGTGGCGTGTACGCTTCAGCTCACAGGATGTCTGAGTAATACCTATACATCCAATACGATTACCAACATTGCAGTACAACCAAGTCCGGGTATCGCATATTATATCGCAGGCGTGCCTGATCAGAGCGGTTGCACAAGGGCTGGCGAACAAGTGGTTTGGAGATTCACCAACCTGAGCAACAGTGACAGGCATACTTTTACCGGCAATACGGCAACCAAACGTCTCACAAACGGATGGGATGCGATCGCAGTATCGTACAATACCGTTCAGAACAACGGTTTTATGGAATTCAAGGCTATCGAGGTCAATAGAAACCGGATCATCGGCCTAACCAACAACCCCTCTCCGGGAAGCAGCTACCTTAACATCCAGTACGGAATATTCCTTCAGAGCAATGCCACCATCGGCATTTACGAATCAGGTGTCAGCAGAGGAAACTTCGGCACGTATGTCGCAAACGATCTTTTCCGTGTAGCAGTTGACAACAACGTAGTGAGATACTACAAGAACGGACAGCTGTTCTATGCAAGTCCGGTTGCACCGATTCTGCCTCTTACACCGCACATAGCACTCAATGAGATCGGATCAACAGCCGCAGACGTCTATGTTTGGAATCTGAACAACGGATCCTTTGTCGCCTATCCCATGAACACCTCCACGCCTCTCAACTTCAATTGGCGTACCAACGGAATTGCTAATGGAGGAACTTCAACCGGCTATACGAATCCTTCACTGCCTGCGGGATCGATATTATCATGTGACCTGTCTTTCGTCAATTGCATAAGCAATACGATACCTTCCAATCAGATACTCATTGCAGCTGTAAGTCCCAACCCATCGATTGCATTCTACATACAAGGAGTTCCAGACACTGCAGGTTGTTGGCTCGCTGGAGAACAAGTGGTATGGAGTTTCACCTCACTTTCGGACCAGCAACGACTTTCAATTACTCCTACCCTTGTAACCAAAACAGCCTCTACCGGTTGGGATGCGGCGGTATTCAGTTACAATCAAGTCGTTGAAGGCGGTCATCTGGAATTCAGGATCTCAGAAATAAACAAAGCGAGAACCATAGGACTGAGCAGCACCTACAGCGGTAATGCACAGACGTCCATTCAATACGGCATCTACCTGCAGAACAACGGTACACTTTCCCTTATTGAATCCGGAACCAATCGAGGAACATTCAATACCTACACGTTGACTGACACCTTCCGAATCGCAGTGGACCAGGGAAAAGTACGTTATTACAAGAACTCCATTCTGTTTTACACCAGCAACACGGTTCCCACACTTCCACTGAGAGTTCACGCGTCTTTTCTTGATATAGGCGGAACCCTGCTTGATGCCTACGTATGGAATCCAAACAACGGCGCATACACAGCCACAATCGTAAATGGAAGCTCACCTGCAACCTGCACATGGAACGTGAATGGTTCATCGACCGGTACAATCGGACTTCAGTATTCGAACAATACGATCACAAGCGGAAACACCCTGACCGCTGATCTGCTGTTGAGTGGATGTCTTAACAATACTTTCACCTCCAACATCATCCGCAGAAGGCCAATAGTACCTAATCCGGCTATCTCTTTCTTCATCCGTGGCGAAGTGGAACAGAATTCCTGCCGTATGGCCGGCGAAGAGGTCGTGTGGAACAACTTCACCAATTTCAATGACCTGGCACGAATAATCAAGAACAGGAACAACCTCACCAAGACCACCAGTACTGCATGGGACGGTGGTGCAGCCAGTCTAAACCGTGTTTACAACAACGGGTATCTCGAATTCACTGCCAGCGAGACAAACAAAGCCAGGATGATCGGCTTGTCAGTGAGCTATACCACATCGTCCTATACAGGGATTCAATATGCCATCTACCTCCAAAGCAACGGAGCGCTCGGCGTTTTTGAAAGCGGAACCAACAGAGGCAATTTCGGCACCTATGCGACCGGAGACTTGCTCAGAGTGCATGTGCAATCAGGTGTAGTGAAATATTACAAGAACGGAACTCTCTTTTATACAAGTACAGTGACGCCGTCTGTTCCATTACTGGTCGCAGCATCCCTGAACGATATCGGAGCCACACTCACCAACGTAATGGTTTACAATTACAACAATGGCGACTTCGTATCGATTGTACAACAAGCAGGAACCAACCTGACTTATACCTGGATGGTCAACGGAGTCGTAATGGTGAGCGGACGAGCAACCGCTTACACCAACAACTCTCTCAATGTAGGCGACATCATCACCTGTCAGATATCGCAAGGAGGCTGTTTAGCTGGCAATAGCTATATCTCCAACCAAATATTCATTGTCGCAGCACCGCAGCTGACTCCCGACTTTTTCATTGAGGACGTTTATGCATTCCCCTCGTGCAATATAGGAGTCGAACAGGTAATGTGGAGCAATTCCGATATGACCAGCGGCATGTCGGCTGTCAATACAAACAGTCTTACGAAAAATGCAGGCAACGGCCTTTGGAACGGCGGTGCAGCTTCGTTGAACAAAGTGAAAAACCGAGGCTATTTCGAATTCACAGCCACAGAAAACAACAAACTCCGTGCAGCAGGATTATCTGCCGTCAATAACGGTGCCGACCAGAATTCAATCAGTTTCTGCTTTTATCTGCAGAACGACGGCAACTACCGAATCTACGAAAGTGGCACGGACAGGGGCCTTATGGGACCATATGCTCCTGGTTCCGTTTTCCGCATCGGCATCGACAACGGACTTGTCCGATACTTCAAAGACGGCATCTTGGTTTATATCAGTGCCGTTGCACCAACTCTCCCTGCTATGGTGGATGTTTCCATCAATGAGGCAGGCGGAACCGTTAGCAACGCTTTTGTAGCCAACTATGTCAACAGGACATTCCAGTCCAACATCCAAAACGGCGGCACCTACAATTGGTCAGTAAACGGAACTGTCATTCAGTCAAACGGTCAATATCAGTTCACTCCGGCAACTCTCAATTACAATGACACGGTGCGTTGCACTCTAAACAGCAATCTGCCAGGCTGCACACCTCAAATCATTCCGTCCAATTATATCGTTTACCTACCCGCGCAACCAGACAGCGTGGATTTCTATGTCGGCACTAACGGCAACACTTCTGGCTGTAATTTCCTGGTGGAGCAAGTCAAATGGAAAGCCGCTACGATCACAGGCAGTACGATGTCGTTGCGCTCGGATAATTCACTCATTAAACTGCAAGGTGCTTCAGTATGGACAGGCGGTGCAGGATCATGGAACCGGGTTTTCAATAACGGATATCTTGAATTCACAGCCACTGAAACCAATAAGGCGCGAGCAATCG
>JBJSZR010000050.1:0-6903 GCA_046090385.1 Bacteroidota bacterium | reverse complement strand
GAAGGTCTCATTCACCATGCCGGCGAGCCCGGCGATCATCAGTGGCCAGCCGTACCGCAACATCCTTTTCAGCAAATCAGGATCCCATCCCGAAGAGAGGGCGCGTAATTGGGGTGATAACAATAATAGCGTGATACAACTTGCGATGAGATTCGACAGAAAAACATATCCGACCGAAAGTGTCGGGTCGTACCATCCGGCAACCAGTTGCGATCCCTGTTCATACAAATCAGGACAAGACACCAAAAAGAAAAGATTGAATCCGATGTTCAGAGCGATATTCACCAAACGTATGGTGGCAAAACGTAACGCTTTATTCTCCAAACGCAATCGAGCAAATGGAATCGCGGCAATGGCATCCGTTGCCAGTATTCCGGCAAACCACATGATAAGCAGTGGAATGTGTTGATTCATTTCCCCTGCATCACCGATCATTCCGGACGTCCATGGCGCAGTGATGAGCATTGAAATGAACAACAGCGCAGATGTGATGAAGATGGATGACAGTGCCGTGGAATAAACCTTCGGCGTGTCTTTTTCAGTTTGGGAAAAACGGAAGTATGCGGTCTCCAGTCCGTACGTGAACAATATGTTGAGGAAGGCGGCCATTGCATAGAATTGCGTCACCACTCCGTATTCACCCGTATCGAAGACACGCGTGTAAAGAGGTACCAGCAGGTAATTGAGCAGTCGCCCGAGAATGCTGCTCAGACCATAGATGGCTGTTTGGCCGGCGAGTTTTTTGAGAATGGACACTTCTAACCCGATGACAAGTGCCATCGGTTCTGTAAAAATGAAAATTAATCGAACGGTATGGACCTGATGAAACGACAGTTTTCAATACAAACAGGTGAAATAAAAATGCCCCGCCGTGACGGCGAGGCATTTACAAAAAGTGATTGATTAGAGTCAGTCGATGAATACGGATTTTGTGGTGGTCTTACCAGCAGTGGTTATTGTCATCAATACCATCTGAGAAGACATTGGATTGAATCGTACTTGGAAAACATTAGCATTGGAACGTGTTACCTCGAAGTAGGTATCGAGCTTCCTTCCGGTGATGTCATGGAACTGTAATTCCACTTTATCATTTGCTTCCGCTTCCAAAGTGACCGTGAAACTATCATGCGCAGGAACCGGGAAAACCGAATTCAATACAGGACCTTCTGTACGACCATGGCGAGCGAAGCTTGGCGGAGTACAAGAGAGATCGCCCTGGTCGGAAGTGCCGTTGTCATAATTCTCGTTCACAGCTGTGAGAGCGGCGTTCAATTCAGAGTATGAATAGTCATCACTGCATCCTCCGATCACCTCATTGGCGATCAATAACAACTGACCGACTGTCATTCCTTCGAATGGGGCTACCGATAGATAACGATCGGCAAGCAAATCGGCAGAGGCATCGAACGCCGTATCGTATGCATCGAATCCTACGTTAAGTGTGGCTGCAACCAATTGGGATGCTAGAACATTGTCGTAAGTAAGATCATCCACTAAATCCCCTTCTGGCAATGCCGAAGGAGTGGTGCCAGAGGGCAACCAATCAGTAACTGCTTGTGCAGTGGTGAGAGTAAGCGTGTTGTCACAGCCGATGGTCACACCATCAGGGAAAGCTCCGTCGAAATTCGCATGGAGATAATCACCTGGGTTATTGCCATTGGGTTCAGCACCCCAACCTCCCTGAGTAAAGGTGGTCAAGGGTTCGCATTCAGGTACACACTCTTCTATGGAAGGATCCGTATCGTAGAAACATCCGTTGGCGTCCGTAACTCGTACACCTATTGACGTACCTGCACAAAGACCGGTCACTTGCACATCCGTTGATCCATTTGTCCACAAGTAGCTGTAAGGCGCAGTACCTCCGGTAACTTGAACGGATCCGGAACCGTCGCAGCCTGGTCCGCTACAAATCCTGGCAGCATTCAGGGTAATGACAGCAAAAAGTGGAGAGGGTTGAGTGATGCTGACACTGGTGGTTGCAGTACAACCGTTTGCATCAGTAACGGTGTAGGTATAGTTACCTGCAGTTGTACTGAAGGTACCTGCTCCTGAGTAAGGAGGCGTTCCACCGGATGCAGTCACAACTACGGATGCCGTGCCGCCATTGCATGCAATAGTTCCTGCAACAGAAGTAGCAATAACCAGGCTGGGCTGCGTGATGGTGAAACTCTGAGAAGCAGTTGCTCCAGTTGCATCCGTCACAACAACCGAATAATTTCCTGCACCGATACCGGTGAGGTTCTGGGTAGTGGCACCATTGCTCCAAAGGAAAGTATATGGCGGAACACCATACTGAACATTCAGAGTGATGCTGCCTGTGTTGGATCCGAAGCAAAGTGGGTTTGTAGGGGTACCGGTTATCACCAGCTGACAAGCCAAAAAGTTTCCGCTGATACTTCCGTTGTCGTAATTCTGGTTGACGAGCGTCAATGCATCATTGTACTGCGCGAAAGTGAAGTTAGCGGAAGCACAACCTCCGATTTTCTTATTAGCCTCGGTAAAGAGCTGACCGACCGTCCAACCACGGAACGGGCCGCTGGCAATTCGAAGATCTCTCAACAGACTCGTGCTTGGGGCAAAATTAGGATCGAATTCATCAAAACGAAGCGTCAGAGCAAGTGTGACCAATTGTCCAGCAAGCACATTGCTGTAACTGGTGCGGGTAGGATTGGTGAGCGTTCCGGCTGGAAGCTGTGAGGGTGTTCCGTTTGAAGGCAGGAAATTGCGGATTGCTGTGGGGCTTGTAAGTTTTAACATCCGGGTACAACCGATGGTGAGACCGGAAGGAAATGCTGCTGCAAACCTATTGTTGAGATAAACCCCTGGATTGGTGCCAGTTGGAGTTGATGACCATCCTCCTTGAGTATAGGTCTTGTATCCAGGACAAGACTGGCCAACGGCCATGTGAGTAGACAGCAATCCTGCTATTAATAACAAGACAGCATTTTTTACAATGGTTTTCATGGTTAAGTTAAGTATTAGTGTGTTTGGCGAAATTGTGTTTCCGAAATTGGGACTAAAAATGAAAAATAAAAGAATCAAAAAGATTAATTGAAGATTAATAGATAATTATTGATATTAAAATAGTGGAGAACAATGGGGGGGGGCAGGTGTTTACCCCTATTATTTTGAGAAGCGGGTAGCTTGAACCTAATATTTCCAAAAAATCTACCTTTGAAAAGTTCTTCAAAAATCTCCGGAGAGTAAATTGTTTGATCAATTTGAAAAAGCGTTTTTATGCGATCGTGCTGTCCCTTTCCTGTTGTTTCAGTTTGATTCTTGAAAAGGGAAGTTGCCAGACCCCATATTTTCCTTTCCCTTCACAATCCGCCCATTGGCTCTACCAGTACTACGACGATTTCGGTCAGCCCTATGGCTGGTATCATGAATACCGACTCTCGGGTGATACACTAATTGGTACGACGATTTATTCAAAAATAAACGACGGAAACATTTATGCAGGAGCTGTGCGCGAACAACAACGGAAAGTCTGGTTTTATCCGGACACCGGCACAACAGAATATCTTCTGTACGATTTCAACTTGGTTACCGGAGATACAGTGGCAGGCATCTATGGAGGTACCGTATTCGGACCTAACGATACGGTTCAGGTGGTTTATGAAGATTCTGTACCCTGCTCTGATGGTATGCACCATCGCATCTGGTTTTCCAACGGCGCCAATTGGATAGAAGGAATCGGCTCCAATAATTACCTGTTGGCTCCGCTTCTTTTCGCAGGCTTGAGCGGAAACGACTATCTGGAGTGTTTCGGTAACGACAGCAATGCAGTTTTTCCCGCAGGCTCATCCGGTTGCTTCACAGGTATAACCGAATTTGCAGAAGCTCGAAACATTGCAAAAATCTCTCCTCATCCTGTTTCATCCGTTTCCAGAATCACGCTGGACGAGGGTTACCGACTGCAGGAATCGATACTTTATGAAATCAGCGGAAAGAAGGTGGAAATGAAAATCGATAATGATGGCTCAGGCATTCTTTTCGACCGTCATGACATTCCTGACGGATCATACGTCCTCAAATTGGTGTTGACCGATGGTCGGACCTACCACACACGTCTTCTTATTGCAGGCGAATAATGATCCTATCAGGATCTTTTGAAGGAAGCCTTGCGCTTTTCAAGAAACGCGGATACCCCCTCCTTGAAATCATCCTTACCAAAACACTTACCGAACTCCTCCACTTCGGTAGCAAAACCATTTTCTCCATCTGTGAAAAATGCATCAACCGAACGTATCACAGCGGCTATGGCAACGGGCGACTGCGCGGTGATCTTGGAAAGCACTTCAAGGGCCTTGAACATCAATTGGTCTTGTGGTACAACATGATTCACAAGCCCCAATTGCACTGCTTCTGCTGCGCCGATCATATCAGCCGTCATCAACAATTCCATAGCTTTGCTTTTGCCGATCAATTGCACCAGTCGCTGCGTACCTGCGTAGCCGGGAATCACGCCCAACTTCACTTCTGGCTGTCCGAACTTGGCATTTTCAGAGGCGATACGGAGATGACAAGCCATCGCCAGTTCACAACCTCCTCCCAAAGCGAAACCATTTACAGCCGCAATAACGGGTTTCGAGCAAGTCTCGATCCGCTTGAATACGGCTTGCCCATCAGCACTTAACTTTTTTCCTTCCTCCACTGTATATGTTGAGAATTCTGCAATATCCGCACCGGCAACAAAAGATTTTGGTCCTGCCCCTGTAATGATGATGCCAGCAACTGATGCATCCTTTTCAGCATGCATCACTGCATCGCCGATTTCCCTGATCGTCTCGCGGTTCAAAGCGTTCAGTTTGTCGGGGCGGTTCACCGTGATGGTCAGGATTTCATTCTCAAGATGCAACAGTATATTGTTATATGTTTTCATGCCAGTAGTAAGTAATCGGTTCGAGGATTTTGCTTGAGATAGAATCAGAAATCGCGTCGCTTCGCGACTTCCTCGCGGATGTAATCGACAATAACTTTCGTTTCAGTACCCGGTGCGAATAATTTTCCAACCCCCAGCTCCAACAGCTTCTTCATATCAGCATCCGGAATGATGCCTCCGCCGGTAAGCAACACATCGTTTATGCCCTTGTCTTTCATCAACTGGATGATTTTAGGGAATACGGTCATATGAGCTCCTGACAGAATGCTCACTCCTATCACATCGACATCTTCCTGCAATGCGGCATTTACTACCATCTCCGGCGTCTGACGGAGTCCGGTATAAATGACTTCCATACCTGCATCACGAAGAAAAGAGGCGATGACTTTAGCGCCACGGTCATGGCCATCGAGGCCTACCTTGGCAATCAACACACGTAACGGGCGGGAATTTGTCATGCGGCTGTTCGTTGTAAAAGCAAAGTTACACTATTCCTTCAGCCTCCGGCCATAGTATGGTGAAGACTGTTCCTTCTCCATGCTTACTCTGGAAGGAAACGGAACCGCCTCCTTGTTCGACGATGTTCTTGACCATAGCAAGACCTAGACCGGTGCCACCTGATTTGGTAGTGAAGTTGGGCACGAAAATACGCGACCGGTTTTCCTCAGGAATGCCTTTACCGTTATCCTCGATATCGATACGGATGAATCCTACGGTGTCTCTCGAAAGCCGTACCTCGATGATGCCTTTACGGTCATCCGGAACCGCCTGCACAGCATTCTTCAATAAATTGGAAAATATGCGCTTCAACTGGTCTTTGTCTGCTGAAATCACAAAAGATCTCATGGGTGAATTGAATCTGAATTCATGAGGATACGACTGACTGAACAGTGAAATGCTGCTGGTGATGATTTCTCGCAGATCCACCGGCGAAGGAACAGCCACCGGCATCTTGGCGAAGTTGGAGAACTCCGTAGCGATATGCGACAATGTATCGATTTGTTCCAGCAACACCTTCGACATATGCTTTGTCAATTCCTCCCGATTATCGGCCTGCTCCGCCCACACGCGTTGTAATTGCTGGATGGACAAGCGCATCGGCGTCAATGGGTTTTTTATTTCATGAGCTACCTGCTTGGCCATCTCCCGCCATGCACTCTCCCGCTCGCTTCTTGCAAGCTTATCGGCACTGTCCGCCAGCTCCTGTACCATGCGATTGTATTCCTGTACAAGTTGTCCGATCTCATCGTTCACCGCATAAACAATCGTTTCATTTTTACCTCCGAACCGGATCACAGATAAGCGTTCCTGTATGATTGCAAGCGGACGCGTAACACGGGATGAAATGAATGCCGCGACAAACACAGCCACTGCTAATAACAGAATGTAGATATTGAATAATGCAGACAAGAAACCTGAAACCTCTCTGCTTCTTTCATACTGCTTTTCGAAATAGGGTAGGTGCAGATATCCTGTTGTTTCGCCACCCGGACCGATAAATGGCGCATACGCGGCCATATGAATAAGACTTCCCACTGCTTCGCGATGTATGAACTGCGTCTTACCGAATTCGTTTAACTCATGGAACGCTTCCGGATCCATACGATCGGATACGATGCCTTGCTCATGCAGGCGCGGACGGGAAGAGAAAAACAATCTGCCCTTCTCATCATACAAATTGAAATCGATATTGGTGCTGCTGACTATCTGTCCCAACTCATCCGATAGCCACCCCGGTTTCAATTCCGAAAAGGGTGTTCCAAGTCCGAGACGGTCACCCAGAAGCACCCAAAGACCACTGAGCTGTTCACCGATATTCCGCCGTTGATCGTTATCATATTTACGCAAAATGTAAAATACCGTCACCGCTCCGGTAGCAAGAAAGGCGAAAACAACGAGGGCTATCACCGAGGTGCGTACCCTTCTTGTCAGCGAAAAGGCAGATGTAGTACCGCTCAGCAGGTGTCTTGCCTGAACGATCAGGAATGAAATTGTTCCGAAGAAGGCAAACAACCACG
>JBJSZR010000049.1:0-3768 GCA_046090385.1 Bacteroidota bacterium | reverse complement strand
GTAACATGATACCCAATCGGTAAGATGGACCAGATACATCGAACGCTCAAGTTGAGAGGTGCCTTTTGACCAAAGCTCGCGCGTATGAGAGGTTTTGCCGGATATCACCTCCAGGGTGATGTCCATACGCGCCTTGGTCCTGTAATAATCCGTTTCATTTCTCAACATGAGAACTGCACACTCGGGGTGCTGATCGGCCCATCCGACAAGCTCATTATGGTTCATCTCAGGAAGGATGTGATGCCAGCAAAGCATTTTCGAATTTTCATTGATCTGCTGACGAAACCGCGTAGCAACACCGTTGTAACCGTCTGCGGCGTAGATCACAGGCATACGTTTATGGAGAAAATCGGTAACCTCCATCGCTTCTTGCTGGATGGCTGAACGATCTTTTTCCATACGCTCGACTGATGCATTCAGCTGGTGCTTGAAAGAATCGTCTATGAGTCGCACACCATACAATGCATAAAAGAGCTGCGTGAGCGAATAACCCAGACACGAGCGGGGGGGCATACCCCCCGGTATCGTCACAAGATCGAGTCCATGCTGATTTGCCATATCAGCGATCTTTCCGCCTGAAGTTATACAGATGATTTTTGCACCTTTTCGCAAAGCGATTTCCATGGCTTCTATGGTCTCTTCCGTATTTCCGGAATACGAACTCACAATCACCAGCGTAGAGGGACTTACAAATCCAGGTAGAAAATAATCTTTGTTGACAAGAATAGGAACCTTACACTGTGAGGCAACGATTTCAGCCACTATGGTACCACCTATGCCGGAACCGCCCAAACCAGTAATTAGCACGTTATGGATGGGCGTTGACGGGGCAGTAAATCGGGCCTCTTCTCCGATTGCGATAGCTTGTCGTAGCTGCTGAGGGAAGGCAAGTACAAGGTCTTTCATGATTCCATTCGATTTCGATTAGCAAAAATAAGTTGTTTGAACGATCAAATACACCTTGATAGTACAGATTATCAAGTGTATTATTCAAGCCTCGGCTGCAATCCGGCCCAATCAGTATCTTTGCATGAAATGTCAATCATATCATGGAACTGAACGAACAGGAGATCATTCGACGTCAAAAACTGGACGAGCTTCGAAAGCATGGAGTAGATCCTTATCCGGCAGATGGCTGGGAAGTCAACACTTCTTCCTCTTCCATTCTCAACGGCTTCGATACGGATCCTGATAAGTTCAAAAACCTGTCCTTCGCTGGCAGAGTCATGAGTATCCGCGATATGGGCAAAGCCCTTTTCATGGTTCTACAAGATGCAGTCGGTCGGATACAGATCTATGTACGTCGAGACGATATCTGCCCGGGCGAAGACAAGACGGTTTTCGATGTGGTAGTCAAAAAGGGACTTGATATCGGTGATATAGTCGGTATCCAGGGATTCGTATTCCGAACTAAGACGGGGGAAATCACCATACACTCCACTACATTCCGTCTGCTCTCAAAATCACTCAAGCCCCTGCCTGTGGTCAAGCAAGATGCGGATGGAAAAGTGCATGATGCATTCACCGATCACGAGCAACGCTACCGTATGAGGTATCTCGATCTGATTGTCAATCCGCAAGTCCGTGATACGTTCATCAAACGCACCAGATTGGTGAACTCAATGCGGAATTATCTGAATGAAAAGGGTTATCTCGAGGTGGAAACGCCGATCCTACAGCCGATTTACGGAGGAGCAGCTGCGCGTCCTTTTAAAACGTATCATAATACACTCGATATGACATTGTACCTGCGCATCGCCAATGAATTATATCTGAAAAGATTGGTCGTCGGCGGATACGACGGTGTATATGAGTTCTCAAAAGACTTCCGTAACGAGGGTATGAGCCGTTTTCATAATCCTGAGTTCACACAGATGGAACTCTACGTAGCCTACAAGGATTACGAATGGATGATGGATCTGGTAGAAGAAATGGTTGAACGAATCGCGCTTGATCTGCACGGTACCACTAGTATTCCGGTCGGAAATCATACCATCAACTTCAAGCGTCCATGGAAACGGTTTACCATGTATGAATCCATTGAAGAATTCACGGGTATCGATATCTCTTCCATGGACGAAGATGCCCTTCGCAAAACTTGCAGGGAGATTGATGTACCCTTCGATGAGAAAATGGGACGGGGCAAACTGATCGACAGTATTTTCGGTGAAAAAGTGGAGCCATTACTCATACAGCCAACGTTCATCACGGATTATCCTGTAGAGATGAGTCCGTTGGCAAAGAAACACCGCTCGAAACCCGGATTGGTCGAACGCTTCGAAGCGATCTGTAACGGCAAAGAGATCTGCAACTCTTTTTCCGAGCTCAACGATCCGATTGACCAACGCGAACGCTTCGAACATCAATTGGAGCTTGGTGCACGTGGCGATGATGAAGCCATGGTGCTCGATGAAGATTTCCTGCGCGCACTGGAGTATGGCATGCCACCTACGGCCGGTCTCGGAATCGGGATCGACCGTATCAGTATGATCATGACAGATAGCAATTCGATCCAGGATGTGCTATTTTTCCCTGCTATGCGTCCTGAAAAGAAAGAAGTCGAGGACCCAATCGCAAAATAAGTCCTCGGTACCGCTTTCCCGTTCATTAGCGCCTTGTCAAATAAAGACAAGGCGCTTCTTTTTTTCCGAAATTTACAGGCATGAGAAGAATACTGATCGCTTGCATACTACTGGTTTCCTGCGCAACCACGCGACTGACGCTTACTGACGAACAGCTGAAAGAACAACTTAAAAACCACATCGTCATACTGGCCTCCGATGAATACGAAGGTCGTGAAACCGGTGAACCGGGCGCCGGCAAAGCTCGCGATTATGTGGTCAGTCAATTCGAACTGCTTCGCCTTAAACCAAAAGGTAGCAAGAGGTTCATTCAGGAATTCAAATTCCCAAAAGGAGCGACATTCGGTTCAAGTACACAGTTGTATTTAAACCTTACTTCTTTTGATGTAGAGAAGGATTTTTACCCGTTACCTTATTCCAAAGATTCGATTGTAACCGGTTATATCATTAAAGTCGGATATGGCATCGATGATGCCGGCCTGAAGCAGCAGGACTACACAGGTAAACCAAATCTTTCAAAGAAGATCTTCGTGATGGAATCCGGTACTCCTGACGGCAACAATCCGCACGGAAAATTCGCCGAGTGGAGCGACCTCCGGAAAAAAATCGATGTAGCAATAGCAAAGGGCGCCTCAGCAGTCATATTCATCAACAGTGATACGTCCTTGAAAAATCCGGAGGCTGATTTCAATATGCGAATAACCCCGTCATCCATTCCGGTACTGTTCGCCAAAAACAAAGCTGCCAGTACGCTACGCGATAGCGTAGTTACAAACTGCACCGTCGGCGTGGAAATAAACCGAATAATGAAATCAGGCTATAACGTGATCGGAATGATCGATAACAGAGCGACGAACACCATAGTGATAGGTGCTCATTATGACCATTTGGGATACGGTGCGGAAGGTTCGCTTTACCGGGGAGAACAGGAAATTCATAACGGAGCTGATGATAATGCCAGCGGAACTGCGGGACTCATCGAACTTGCAAGAAGACTGAAAGCAGATGGACCGAAGACCAACAATTATGTATTCATAGCATTTTCCGGTGAAGAAAAAGGATTACTAGGTTCCAATCACTTTGTGAAAAATCCGACAATCGACCTTACGAAAGTGAACTAAATGATCAGCGCCTTATCGTCAGGCTTGAGTCTGCCTACCATATCCAGGTTGATCATATAGTTCAC
>JBJSZR010000048.1:0-3067 GCA_046090385.1 Bacteroidota bacterium | reverse complement strand
GTTCGGTTCGTCTGGGTGTCGGCAAAAATGGTCAACGATGCTCCCGCTTGCTCGAATGCGCTCCAGAAGAAAATCACGAAAAAGGCCAAAATGAAAATCACCCAAATCCGGGATTTCTCATCTTTTGTAAGTGATGAATCTGTAATGATCAACGCCGGTACCGCAATGGCGGCTGCAAAGATGATTGCACCGAACATATCGAGTCCGGCTAATGAGTGAAATGCGTAAATCAGAATAGCTGAAAAGCCAATAGCACCAATTATTTTTCCCATTCCTGTGGACGGACCTTCTGCCTTTCTCTCGGCTTTTTGCGACTGGTAATGACTGGGTGGCATTCCCACAGGATTTCCATGCGGATCTACGATGTATTTGTTTTTCAATAATTCAAAAGTGATGGTACTTATCACCATTCCAATTCCTGCCGCCAGAAATCCCCATTTGAAGTCGATTACATGTCCCGTATCGCCGAAGCCTCCGCAAACAAGTGGGGAGAAGAAGGCACCGAGATTTATACCCATGTAAAAAATGGTGAAGGCTCCATCGACCCGGCTGTCGGTCTTACTGTAAAGTTGTCCTACCATTGTCGATATGTTCGGTTTGAAGAAGCCATTTCCTATGATCAGGAAAGTAAGTCCGGCGATCATCATAGGGAATGAAAGGTCGTTGGCAACTGCAATATCAGGTCGACCCGCTTCAGAGGTCACCAGGTTTCCTGAAAAGAACATCAGAAATTGGCCTATCGCCATCAATATGCCACCGATGAAAATACTCCTTCGGTTTCCCCAATAGCGGTCAGAAATGTACCCGCCAATCAACGGAGTCAGGTATACAAGTCCGGTATAACTTCCGTACAGATTGGAGGCATCTTTTCCACTCATCAAGAGCGCTTTTGTGAGAAAAAGAACGAATATGGCGCGCATGCCATAATAACTGAATCGTTCCCACATTTCAGTAACGAAAAGGACATAAAGCCCTTTAGGGTGTCCATTGGCGGATGATTGTGCGTTCATAGGCGGTTTTTTCTTTGTCTGCAATGTAATGAAATTAGAATACCTAAGCAGATTCTGCGTTCTTGTAAAGGTTAGATTATATTTGACCTGATGAAACGTTTCATATGGACACTCTCGCTCCTTGTGTTTCTTGGAGCAGGCCTGTCAAAGGCCCAGACTTACAAGATTTTCAAAGGCGATACCATCAACCGTATCGATAAGAAGGGAATGCGTCAGGGTGTTTGGAAAAAGTATTATCCTACGGACACCTTGTTTTCTGTTTGCACTTTCAAGGACGGGAAAAGGGTGGATGTTTATAAGACCTATCACAAAACCGGTAAGTTGCAATCGGAGGTAAGTTATCGTGGTAAATCGGAAGTTGGCGATGCAGTGTTTTACTTTGAAGGCGGTGGTGTAATGGCACGTGGGAAGTACATCGGGCAGGAGCGAGACAGTATTTGGAATATTTATGAAGAGTCTGGTCGTTTGCAAGCTGTCGAGAGTTATTCAAAAGGAAAAAAAGACGGTCTATTCAAAGATTTCTATCCGAATGGTCAGGTCTCCAGATCGATGACCTTTAAGATGAATAAAAAATCCGGCCCCTTCACTGAATATTTCGAAACGGGAAAAACGAAGATGGAGGCAATACTCATCGAAGATGATTTCGTAGGCAAATTGACTGTGTATCATCCAAACGGAAAAGTCTGGCAAACGGGTCAATATAAAGATGGTTTGAGACAAGGTTCCTGGTTCACGTATGACGATACGGGCAAACTGGAGTCTGAGGAGAAATACAAGAACGGTAGGGTTCTTAACCCGAAAACGGAAGGTGAACCCGATACGCCTCTTCCAAACCAGGAAAAATAACCTATCTTTGTATTGAAAATCGCTGTCAATCAGTGTTTTGTCGGGTCGTAAAGACTCTCCCCATGTCTAAAAAAGGTCGTGTTCTAATGGCAATGAGCGGTGGCATCGATTCGTCGGTGAGTGCCGTGTTGTTGCATGAGCAGGGGTATGAAGTAGTCGGTCTTACTATGAAGACTTGGGATTACACTTCATCCGGCGGATCAAAGAAAGAAACCGGCTGTTGTTCGCTCGACTCCATAAACGATGCACGTTCCATCGCTGTCGAAAAAGGATTTCCGCATTTCATACTTGATATTCGAGAAGAATTCGGAGAGCATGTAATCGATGATTTTGTCAGTGAATACATGGCCGGACGCACTCCCAATCCTTGCGTACGATGCAATACCCATATCAAGTGGGAGGCATTGCTAAAACGTGCCGACCAGCTCGATTGTGAATTCATTGCCACTGGTCACTACGCCAAAGTCCGTGAAGAGAACGGCAGATTTGTGGTAAGCAAAGGCAAGGACTCGTGGAAAGATCAGAGCTATGTATTATGGGGCGTTTCGCAGGCTTGTCTCTCAAGAACCATTTTTCCAGTGGGTGGATTTCACAAACAGGAAATCAGGCAGATGGCTGTTGAGATGGGTTTTCATGAGCTTGCCAATAAGCCGGAGAGCTATGAGATTTGCTTTATACCGGACAATGATTACAGGTCTTTTCTTAAAAGAAGGGTGGATGGCATCGAAGAGCGATTGGCTAACGGACGTTTCGTAGATACAAACGGTAAGGAACTTGGTCGCCACAGAGGTTATCCGTTTTATACGATCGGGCAACGGAAGGGCTTGGAAATCGCTTTGGGAGAACCTTTTTTCGTAGTCGATATTCAACCTGCTACAAACACGGTTGTATTAGGCAGATTGGAAGAGCTGCAACGCCAGGAAATGTGGGTCAGAGATGTCAATTTCATCAAGTATGCTTCATTGGAACAGCCGATAGAAGCCGTTACCCGCATTCGTTACAAGGATAAGGGTACATATGGCACCATTATTCCCGTTGAAGATCATATCAAAGTTGATTTTCACGCTCCTGTCAGCGCTGTTACGCCCGGACAAAGTGCTGTATTCTATGAGGATGATGATGTGGTTGGAGGAGGTTTCATCGCTCAGAAGGTTCCTGGTATCGCCTTTGAAAATCTTGTAAGTCTGGGCCTTTGACAGGCCTGCTCCAAG
>JBJSZR010000047.1:0-1554 GCA_046090385.1 Bacteroidota bacterium | reverse complement strand
CAAACCGTTCATGGCAATATTGCCACCATCCGTCAACGGCCAAGGCACTCTGGGACAGATCTGCAGAATCTTCATGTCAGGCTTGATTATTTTTTAAGTCTGAGTCCCTTTAATACGTGGAGCGCTTTCCGGTAGGCATCTGCTGAAAAAAGAGCGCTATCACTGGTAGCTTTGAGTGTGAGGAAGATGCCGATAGGAAGCAATATGGCGGATGATAACCACATACCATGCATGGCAGGCAAGACGCCTTCTCTGGCGAATTTCTCTCCAGATATACTGATTACGTGATACGTGACAAAGAAAAGCACAGATACTACGACGGGCATTCCCAGCCCACCTTTTCGGATGATGGCTCCCAGAGGAGCTCCGACGAAGAACAGTATCAGGCAAGCGAATGACAAGGTGAATTTTCGGTGCCATTCTATCTGATGTCTTGCAAGTACTTTTTGTTTTATTTCAATATCCTGAGCCGCATCATCTGCCATTCCTTTTACACTGCGGGCAGCGAAAAGTGCCGCATTGAATGTACGTTGACGCTCCATGGCTTCAAGCATGGGTACAGTCCTCAATCGGTTATCCGATCGGCTATCTTCAGAACGTAAAACCTGTTGATTGATACGGTTGGAGAAATCGATTTGTTTTTCCTTGATGGATTCACGCAAGGAGTCGGACGCTTTTTCCAATTGTGTCAGATTCAGCATCTGGAAATTGTCCTTGAAGAGTTGTTCGTTGGTACGTGTAAGTCTGAAAGAGGAAAGATCGAATCTGAATTGCTCTTCCTTGTATTCAGTCCGCAACAGGGGCTTGTTACCTTTTCTTCTTTCTCGCTCCTGTTCATCGTAGCTGACTCCATTGAAAAGAGTGACAATCAGAAAACGTTCGTCATCAGACATCACCATCTTTCCGCTTTGAGCCATCACCATTTTCGTGTTTCCACGACTTTCAGTATGATCATAGATCACGATATTTCTGAGCGTCTGTCCGTCATCATCCTTTTTGCCAACCTTGATCGAATAGCCATCGATTCCGTTGTAAAATACCCCTTCAGTTATGTACAGTGCAGGTTTTTGTTGTCTGACATCGTAAAGCAGTGCGTTCATTTTGAGATTCGCAATCGGCAATATGAAATTGGAGAACAGGAAGGCGCTGGTTGCAATAATGACCGCGGTAATGGTCAATGGTTTCATGATACGCTGCAGGCTGATCCCGGCTGATTTACAAGCTGTAAGTTCGGAGTGCTCTGCAAGATTACCGAAAGTCATGATCGATGAAAGCAGGATGGCCAAAGGAAGAGCGAGGGGCACCAGAGTCACTGATACGTAGATCATCAACTTTGCGATCACATACCATTCAAGGCCTTTTCCGACCAGGTCGTCGATGTACTTCCATAAAAACTGCATGAGGAGCACGAAAAGCGCAATCAGGAAGGTCAGCAGGAATGGGCCGACGAAGGAACGAAGTAAAAGGACCGTAAGCTTCTTCACGCTATCTTTGTGGTATCCGCTGCAATTTACTAAAATGAGCTTAAGCGACGAGGAACTGCGCCATTTGAAA
>JBJSZR010000046.1:0-2282 GCA_046090385.1 Bacteroidota bacterium | reverse complement strand
CTTTGTGGACCGTTATAAAGCCGGCTTTGAAAAAATATCGCCCTCTTTTTTCGAGTGGACAGTCGCTTTGGCTTTTACACATTTCATGGAAGAAAAAGTAGACATCGCAGTCGTTGAAACCGGTCTCGGTGGCAGGCTTGATTCCACCAATGTCATCACACCCGAGCTTTCCATAATCACGAATATAGGCTGGGATCATTCAAGCTTGTTGGGTGATACCTTGGAAAAAATTGCCGGAGAAAAGGCTGGAATAATCAAAAAGGGCGTTCCGTTAGTTGTCAGTGAAAGAGATCCTCATGCTGAAAATGTTTTCATTACGACGGCCTCTTCACAATCTTCTGATCTTTTTTTCGCTTCGGATCTTTTCTCTGTCAAGGCTAAGAATTCCGGTTTACAGTTTCAGGATCTTATTGTAGAGTCGAAGATGCATGACAGTGCGGTTGAATACAGGCTTAGCCTGCCCGGACATTATCAGAAAAAAAATCTTGCCGGAGTGCTTGCTTCGATCGATTTGCTCCGCTCGAGGGGTTGGAGTATTTCAGACGACAGTGTTCGATCGGGTCTTGAAAAAGTGTTCAGCCTTACAGGTTTGAAGGGTCGTTGGCAACTCTTGTCAGAATCACCGAATGTCATCGCCGATGTCGGTCATAACGAGCATGGAGTCCGGCAGTTAGTTTTGCAATTATCAGAGACCAACTACGATCAACTGCATGTCGTGATAGGAATGGTACGCGATAAGGACATTGCTTCAGTATTGGCGCTGTTGCCAAGGACTGCGAACTATCATTTCTGTCAACCTGACTTGCCTCGTGCTTTGCCAGTGGATGAGTTGTACGAAAAGGCTACAGCATCAGGACTTTCAGGAACAGTGAACAAGTCTGTGATTCAGGCCCTGGAAGAAGCAAGGAGTCTGGCTAACCCTGATGACCTCATATTGATAACCGGAAGCACCTTTGTTGTTGCTGAAGCTTTGTCGGCATTCAAGGCAGAGTGATTTTCAAAAAATACAACCGGCCTTGCTTGTAAGCCGGCGTGATGAGGTTCTTCGCATCGATCTGTTTTGCCGACCTAGGCAAAACAATGACCCTGTCCGATTCTCCAAACAGCGTTTCGGTATCTACTTCTCCGACACCGTTTATTCGCACAAATAATACCGAAGAGCGTCGGTCTATGAATTTATTGAAGAGTGCGTAGTATGCGCCACCAGCCAACATTTCGCAATAAGAGCTTTGGTAGCCGTCATCATCCATGCTGGATTGTTCTTTTTGGATGGATTTATTCCAGGCCAGCCTGCCGTCCGGATTTAGTGATGCTCCCAGGATGTTTCCGTAGCGGTAATAGGTATGCGAAATGGTGGTGCGGGTATAATAGTCCCAATAAGTTTGCGTGTTTTCTACATAAGATTCCGCTATCACCGCCACGCCACCATCCTTTCTGACGAGAAGTCGGTCCACATAATAATTGTTCAGTTCTTTCTGTTTGAAATCTCCTCTGTCAGCTACCGATCGGATGAGCACATCGTTGGTGAAAGGAGAAAAGTAAGTGGATGAGGAGGAGGTGCTGTCGATTGCAAAAGAGTAGGAGAAGATTCCGGCGCTTGTGTTCATGCCTAATTCGGAATAGAATCCGCCGATGACCACTTTTTGATTGAATTCATCTGCAGCAATGCTTGCGTCGGTAAGGAATTTTCCGCCAATCCTTATTTCCATATTCGTAAGTTCATTTTGACTTATGGAAAAAGACATGGTTTCGTAATGCGCTTCCTCCGGAGATTTGATCCTTTTATCGGTCAGGTATTTACGTCCAAGCAGATGAAAGCTGCCGTCGTTCATCAGAACAGCGTGCTCTGGAGTGAATCTTTTGAAGGTGGTATTGATTTTTTTTTCTTTTCGGTAAAGGACATTCAATGCAGTATCTGCAGTCATCACACAGAGCATATGCGAGTCGGATGAATTGTTGATCATACGGTAACAGAGGCTCCACTTGCCTCGGTCCTTGCTCATGAAGAAAGCCGGTAGTCGTTCTTCATCGATTCGACCTAACGGTGACTCGTCTACCAAGACTGGAATGTCTTTGAATTGACCTTTTTCATCCAGGAACTGAGCGTAGATATCTCGTATCGGTGCACCTTCTCTCTTTTTTTGTGACAAAGTAAGTATACGGTTTCCTATCACTGTGATATGTATGATCCGTGAATCGGGCAACGGACTTTCCAGTTCTTTCTCCCAAAGAAGTATCATGTCAGCGTTGAAACACTGCAGTAGAACTCTACTGGCTTTTCG
>JBJSZR010000045.1:0-6827 GCA_046090385.1 Bacteroidota bacterium | reverse complement strand
ATGCCAACCGTAAGAGGTACGGATAGGCTCCGAGTAATCGCCTGGATATTTCAGTGAGAAGGCTACGATTTCGAATTCAGGAACCATCCGTCCGACGCCAAACCAAGGCAAAAGTCCACCGTTTTTACCTGATGACTGATCGTCAGAGAACTGGCGCGCCAGATCTTCAAACTTCTCACCAGCTTTCAAACGCTCGTATATCTCATTGATCTTTTGTCTGGCTTTGGTAGAATCGTCGGCAGTGGCGCCTTCGGCGATCTTGACCATGATATGAGAGACACGCACTTCACCTTGATTCGGGCGAGCATCGAAAACCTTGATGACGTGATAACCGTATTTTGTGCGGACAACCTGAGAGATTTCTCCCGACTTGGTATTATAGGCGGCTGATTCGAACGGATAGACCATCTGCATGCAGGTGAAGTATCCAAGGTCACCACCGTTTTCTTTCACGGAAGGATCTTCAGAATATTTCTTGGCCGTGGACGTGAAGTCGGCACCTTTGATCAATTCGGCTCGAACCTTTAGTGCTTTGTTATAGGCTTCCAGCGTATCCTTGGGTAATGCATTCTGATCGCACTTGATAAGAATGTGACTGGCGCGAATGGTGATTTTGGTACGGTCGTAAGCTTCGCGCACCAGAGCCTCACTTACCTGTTTATCGACCAGATAGGGCTGAGCCAGTTGCTTGCGATAACCCGACAATTCATCCTTGAAAGATTGGACAGTATCCATTCCAGCTTCGAGAGCCTCATGGACCTTCATCTTATAATTGATATACAACTGAAGATAATCGTCAACTGCCTTTTTATCGAATCCGGATTCTTTGGTGTTGTTTTTCTTGAAAACACGTACGAATTCGCTACGACTGATCTGCTCGTCACCAACAGTCAAGATGACAGCATCTTGAGCCACTATCGAACCGCTGAACAAGAAAGCGAACGAAAGGAAAAATAACCGGTATTGATTCATGGATTCAATTGTTTTTTAAAGAGGTGCAAATTTAATAAAGCAAAGGTTGCATCACAATGTATTCATCGAATGAAATTTAAGTGAAGTTATTGTACATCAACGGTCTAGAAACTAGGCTTTTAACACTGTTTAAGACTATTGTACAGGATGGGGCGCTTATGACCGCAAATAGCTGTAATTTTAAAGGTGAAAACCAAATTCAAGATGTTGAATCCGAAGGTCCTTCCCGGTCTTATCCTGTTGTTCTATTCCCTGGTTACACAAGCACAGACTTACATAAATCCTCTCGTAATTCCGCCTTTGATGACAGGCCAGCAATTCCAGCTGGATATCGATACCGGATCAGTGCCGTTGCTCCCCGGTTTCAGGACACTTACCTACGGTTTCAACGGGGCTTACCTTGGACCAACGCTCGAATTGACAAAGGGTGATCAGGTATCAATCACTATCAATAATCATTTGACCGAGGAGAGTTCCGTGCACTGGCACGGACTTCACGTACCTGCCGCAATGGATGGAGGACCAGAAACCATCATACCTGCGGGAGGCACTTTTGTTTCATCATTTGACGTAATGAATCCTGCAGCTACATTCTGGTATCATCCGCATGTGCATATGAACACCGAAGCGCAGGTAGAAAAGGGACTTGCCGGATTCATCATCATTCGGGACAGCAGCGAAGCTACCTTGAACTTGCCAAGGGACTATGGAACAGATGATTTTCCGATCGTCTTACAGGACCGATCCTACAGCGGTTCGAACCAATTCATAATAGGTGGTCTGGCCGACAGCATGTTGGTGAATGGTGTGATTCGTCCTCACCTTGATGTACAGTCAAAGGTGATAAGATTCAGACTGCTGAACGGGTCATCCGCCCGAGTCTATAATCTTGGTTTCAGTGACAATCGTAATTTCCATGTCATAGCAGGCGATGCATCGTTGCTTCCTGAGCCGTTTTCAACGAACAGATTCATTCTTTCAAACGGTGAACGAGTTGAAATCCTTGTCGATTTCAGCGGATCGGTCGGTGACACCATATTCCTGATGAGTTATGCATCCGAGTTGCCTACCTCGGTTCCCGGAAATATGCCAGGAATGATGGGAAATAACGGCCCGCTTGACGGAGCTGATTTCAATATTCTTCAAATCGGTGTGATACCTCCACTTCCCGGAGGTGTGACAGCGATTCCTTTGGCGCTTGTGCCTGTGAGTACATGGGACAGCTCAACGGTAAACAAAGTCCGTAACCGGACCATCACAGGACAGGGAATGGCCTCCATGGGTAATTTCTATCTTGACGGATTACAATACATCATGGGCTTTGTGAATGACACCATGAAGTTGGGCGATATAGAACTTTGGAACATTTCCAACTTCTCCAATATCTCCCACCCAATGCACGTGCACGATGTATCGTTCAGGATTTTAGCCCGTAACGGAATGACGCCACCTGGATATGAATCCGGATGGAAAGACGTATTCAATATTCTGCCACAGGAAACCGTGACCATCATCATGAGGTTTCAGGATTTTGCTGATGCGACAGTGCCTTACATGTACCACTGCCATAATCTTGCCCATGAGGATATGGGAATGATGACTTCGTTCATCGTGATTGATACAGCGACAAGTGGCACTAGCTCACATCAACATTCACCACCATCCTATCTTTTCCCCAATCCTTCAACATCTTATTGGGATGTAATGATGGAGGTAGGACACGACGAAGAGTATGAATTGACAGTGTCCGATTTGGCGGGGAGAGTGCTGAAAATCATCAGTGGTAGAAAATCCCACCACCCGATAAGGATGGAAACTGCCGATCTGCCCTCAGGTTGTTATGTCGTTGAAATGAAATTACCGCAAAATGGAGACCGCAAAGTGATGAGAGGCATCGTGGCTCACGATTGAGTGAGCTTTCAGCGGTGATAATTAGGAGCCTCTTTCACAATGGTGACATCGTGCGGATGGCTCTCCCGTACTCCAGCAGAAGTGATACGAATGAAGGATGCCTTCTGTAAAGCTTTTATGTCCGGTGCGCCTACATATCCCATCGAAGCACGTAAGCCACCCACCAACTGATACAGCTCCTCTGAAACATGTCCTTTGTAAGGAACTCTTCCAACGATTCCTTCTGGCACGAGTTTTTTGACATCATCTGTTTGTGACTGGAAGTACCGGTCTTTTGACCCCTCACGCATCGCCTCGATAGACCCCATTCCACGATAAGTCTTGAATTTCCTGCCCTCATAGATGATGGTTTCGCCGGGAGACTCTTCCGTACCTGCAAGCAAGGAACCCAGCATGACGCAGTCCGCTCCGGCAGCAATCGCTTTGGCGATATCGCCACTGTAGCGGATGCCACCATCCGCAATCACACCGACTCCTGTTCCTTTCAAAGCCTGAGCTACATCATGTACGGCAGTGAATTGTGGCACTCCTATTCCGGCAATAACACGAGTGGTGCAGATTGATCCAGGACCTATACCGACTTTGACGGCATCGGCACCTGCTTTGGCCAAGTAACGGGCTGCATCGGCAGTGGCTATATTACCGACAATGACCGGAAGTTTCGGGAAAGACTTCTTAACCTTCTTCAGGATTTCGACCACACCTTTGGAGTGACCATGCGCAGTGTCGATGGTGATGATATCCACTCCGGCTTCGACCAATGCGGCCGCCCGATCGAGCGAATCCCCGGTTACGCCGATGGCCGCTCCGACCCTTAGGCGACCCTGTTCGTCTTTACATGCTCCTGGGCGGGATTTTATCTTTATGATATCCTTGTAGGTGATAAGTCCAATAAGTCGTCCCTTCTTGTCAAGAACAGGCAGCTTTTCGATCTTGAACTTCTGAAGGATCTTTTCCGCTTCTTTAAGATCCTTGACGCCCGTGGTGGTGACAAGATTATCGCGGGTCATGACCTCCTTGATCGGACGGTCCATGTCCTTTTCGAAGCGAAGATCGCGACTCGTGCAGATACCTACCAGTACTTCATTCTTGTTGACGATCGGGATGCCTCCGATTCCATAATTCTTCATGATTAGGTGAGCATCCTTCACTAGCGCATTTTCACGCAACGTCACAGGCTCGGTGACCATTCCACTTTCCGAACGCTTCACCTTTCGCACATTTGCCGCTTGTTCAGCGATGCTCATGTTCTTGTGCAACATCCCTATTCCACCTTCCTGCGCAATGGCTATAGCCATTTCAGACTCCGTGACCGTATCCATGGCCGCGGAAATAACGGGCATGTTGAGTCCTATGGTTTTAGTCAGACGGGTCGCAACACTGACTTGATTCGGAAGGACTTCCGAATAAGCAGGGACCAACAAGACATCGTCGTAGGTGAGGGATTCGCCGAGGTATCGGCCTGGGGCAACTTTCATGAGGAGTGGCTTGAAAAAAGTTGCATGCAAAGGTAACAAAATATCAAGGCAACCCTATCCCTCGCCATAACGGCGACTACCGGAATACAACTCGAACTTTAACAACCTGCACTCAATCGGGCCGTTCCAAAGGGGTAAACGTTTAGCAGGACGAAGTCCGACTGCCTTTTCAGCCTCACGACTACCACTCAAAAGCCACGCAACGGAACCGGGATAATAGCGTTTGAAAGCATTTCCAATTTCACGGTAAAGGGAATTAAGATCATCCGAAGTGATGCGTTCGCCGTAGGGTGGATTTGATATGATGAACCAAGGAGCATCGGTAACCGGTCGATAATCCATGAACGAAGTGCAAATAAGACCGATCTTACCGGAAAATCCCGCCTCCAACACATTCTCCTTTGCAAAACCAATAGTCTTATGAGAAATATCGAGACCTACGATCTCCGGTATTGATACTAGTGATTCTGCAGCGCGTGCCTGTTCCACAAGCCCCGACCAAAGATCTTTGTCGAAATCACGCCAAAACATGAATCCGAATTTTTTACGGAAAATGCCGGGAGCGATATTCGCTGCCATGAGGGCTGCTTCAATCAGTAAGGTTCCGCTACCGCAAAACGGATCGATCAGTCTGGTCTTCTTATCCCAACCGGCCAACTGCAGCATGCCGGCAGCGAGTACTTCACTTAGTGGAGCCACTCCCTGATGGACACGATAACCACGCTTATGAAGCGAACTTCCGGACGAATCAACGGACACAGACACCGTGTTTTCATGTATATATACGTTTACGCGTAAGGTGGGATTTTCAAGATCCACATTCGGTCTGCGACCGGCAACCCTTCGGAATTGATCAACAATTGCGTCCTTGGTTTTCTGTGCCACATATTGGGAATGTGTCAGATTTGATCGGGTGACAGCCGCATCCACTGCCAGTGTATCGTCTGCAGAAATCAGTTCAGACCAATCGACCCTGCTAATACCATCGTACAATTGTTGCTCGTTCGGAGCAGGAAACGTGATGATATGCCTTAAAATACGAAGTGAGAAACGCGAATACAGGTTGGCTTTGTAAATGACTTCAAGATCTCCCCTGAATGTAACCGCCCTGAATCCGGCCTGCACATCAGATGCACCCAAAGCAGCAAGTTCATCCGCTACGATCTGTTCGAATCCTGCATATGTTTTGGCGACCAATCGATACATGCTTCAAGACTATGTTGTAAAGATGAGATTCAATAGGACATGAACACCAGCTACAAAGCAATGTTACAAGCCTTGACATGTTGATAGGCAGCTATTGCGATTTGGTGTGTAGATTTGCAGCATGACAAGTAAACGAATGTGGTTTGAATCGTGGTTCGACTCCCCCTATTATCATTTGCTTTATAAGCATCGCGACTCCGCAGAAGCGGAATCTTTCCTGTCCTGCTTGATCGATCGGCTTGAAATGCGAACCGGTTCCACCTTGCTGGACATTGCATGTGGAAGAGGACGACATTCCATATATCTGAACAGCCGAGGTTTTGATGTGACCGGATTCGATATTTCAACCTCCAGCATCGAGTTTGACAAGAAATTCGAAAACGAAAAGTTATGTTTCCATGTCCATGATATGAGGTTACCGTTCCGAAAAAACGCTTTTGATTATGCAGTTAACCTGTTTTCAAGTTTCGGTTATTTCGAAGACGACAGTGAAAATCAAAGGAGTCTTCAAAGTGCTGCTGACAATCTCAAACCAGGCGGTACATTCATTTTTGATTACGCAAACATGGCCTGGGTCGTGAAACACGGTCTTACTCCATCGGTAGAAATACATGATGACATCGAATTCAGGATTACCAAGGATTTGACAGAAAATTTCATCACAAAAGAAATCAGCTTCAGCTCGCAAGGAGAACAATTCCATTTCGAAGAACGGCTTAGACTTTTCGGCTCGAATCAACTGCAGGCAATGATAACTGCGACAGGGCTTAAGATAATTCATGTATTCGGCGATTATTCCTTGAATCCCTTCGTAGAAAGCTCCTCCAAGCGGGTAGTGATTGTAGCGGTCAAGAAATAAACAGATATTTGACCCTTATATAAATGGGACTTACCGCATTCCTCGTGCTTTTCTTTTCGATTCTGCTAAGCGGTGGACTGCTTTTTGTGTTCGGAAAGATTTCCGACAAATCATTAAAACTTTTATTGGCCTTCAGCGGAGCATACCTATTCAGTCTCAGCGTACTACATCTCCTTCCGGAGGTCTATGATTCAGGGGGACACACCATAGGGATATTCATTTTACTAGGATTCTTCCTTCAAATCGTCCTTGAAATATTCTCCGAAGGCATCGAGCACGGACATATGCATGTCCATAAAGAGCATCGCCATGCTTTCCCACTCGCACTGATGGCAGGACTTTGTCTGCACAGTCTGCTGGAAGGCATTCCCCTTGCCCACAGATTCCAGGATGAAAGCACC
>JBJSZR010000044.1:0-4198 GCA_046090385.1 Bacteroidota bacterium | reverse complement strand
TGGAATTGAGGAACATTTTGGATATCCGTTCTCTTTCAGTGATTTGACGATTAATTCCGGAGCTACGGAGCACATCGATCAATTGATCGGTATCCGGCACGAAACCGAGCTTGTAGATAATTTCACCTTTCATCGAATCTGATTGTTTTCTTTTTACGGGAATAATAAAGCCAAAGAAAGGCAAATGCCGCGTAATAAGCTTCAAACTCTGGAATGCCCTGTTTCGATCAGCACGTTGAGCAGGTATGAACAACTGATTATTCATATCAGGGATCAATCATCCGGATCAGTCCGTTATCAAGAACATAATTTCGGAGGCAAATTAAAACCGATTGATTACAAACTCTTAAAAAAATCCGATGAAACCGATTCAACTCATGGTGATCTCCGCTATTTGTTTTTCAGGCAACGAAATTTGTAGCGCCCAAACCGGATGGAATAACGGAGGAGGAAACTCCGGACGAAACGGTTACTCAGCTGCAGCCGGTCCACTGTCAGACAGTGTCCTTTGGCAGGTGAACACCTCCGGATTTTTCGGCTCCCCCCTTTTCATAGAAGGCGACAAACTGGTCACCATGAGATTCCGTAGCCTGACAGATGCACCTGTTGAGTGTCGAAATCTGTATAACGGTACCTTATTGTGGAGTACGGACGTCACTGGCTCCACAGGTCGCTCGCTTCCCGTAGGAATCCGTGACCAGAAAGTGTTTGTTGTGCGTTACACTGAAAGCATGAATGACAGTCTTTTCGCTCTTGACGCGAACACCGGAAGCAGGATCTGGACTGCCAATGTCACAGTAGCACCTTACATCACCACGACTGCAGTGTTCGATTCGGCCGGCTATCTCTACATCGAGGGAAACCAAAAAATGTACAAGATCGATCCGCAAACCGGACAAATGATATGGCAGACGCCTTCCCTGCCTATGGCATCAGGGAGCGGAGAAATGGCGATCGTAAACAGCACTTACAAAGGGTACACCCTCGAAAACATCGGTGGCGTATCCTATGTGTGGAGCATAGACTTGAATACCGGTGCCAAGCTCTACAACTGTGCGGTACCCGATTTGCAACCGGGAGGAAACGTGCCCCAATCAGCACTGATGGCAGGAATGAACGGCATCATTTACACCCAACTCACCGAGGATAACATTGCAGCGCTTTCAGACGATGGCATACAACTTACGCTGATGTGGCAAACGAAAATCCGTGGAAACTGCCCCTTCAGTCTGATGTGCATGGGAACGAACGGCTCAGTCTATGCACCATCCAACGGTAAAGTGTTCCGACTGGACGGAATGACGGGAACAATTCTTGATTCTTCCATGACCATCACCCAAGGCGGTTTTTACATCATGCGCGCTTCAGCTTCCGACAACGGTCTTGTTTATGTGACCAATGGAGAGGATTTCGCCTATGCTTTCGATCAAAACCTGGCGCTTGTCTGGTCGGATCAGGTGCCGTTTACCAATACGAGCGGAATCTGTATCGCTCCAAACGGACTGGCAGCGACCGCCGGCGACAATATCATAAAAGTCTACGGCTCATCGAACACGACAAATATCCCAAAAGCGGAACTTGCTGATTTCAGTGTTTACCCCAATCCGGCAACAAAATTCGTAAGAATCACCACGGCAAGCGAGCTAATCGGAATCGAATTGAGAATATCGGATATGACAGGCAGGGTCGTGCACTTGGAGAAACTTTCTGGTACATCATCGACTGTGGATATCAGCGCACTTCCTGCAGGCACCTACTGGATGAATTTGGACGGTGGCTATACCGATCGAATCCTTGTGAAAGACTGAGCGGTCTTTATTCATGGAAATAAAAAAATCCCGCTCCTTAGAGCGGGATTTTTTATTCATGAATCAGCAGTAATTACTCGACGATGATCCGCATGGTCTGAGAGTCGCCACTCGCCGTGCGTACATTCAAGAGGTAGATACCCTTACTGACATTGGTCAAATCGAATTCCTTGGTGTTCAGACCGACCTCTGCATTGAGATCACCGGAGTAAACCTCTTTGCCGATAAGATCGATGATACGAACCAGGTAACGATCAGCAGCAGGAGCATTGAAGCTCATGGTGACACGACCATTGGTCGGGTTAGGGAAAGCTGTCAATGCAGACATGTTATTAGTGATTTGAGACTCACGACAGGCCTGGTTGATAGTAACCGCCAAACGGGAAGGACTGGAGGCACCGCACTGGTTGAGACCATTGACTGTGATCGTGGAAAGGGTACTTGTCGAAGAAGGATAGTTTACAGACGCTGAAGTACCATTCGGAGTGAGTCCAGCACCATTCGTGGCAGACCATGTGTATCCGGTAGCTCCGGTAACAGGTGAAATGCTGTAAGCAACACCGGTTTGAGACTTACATACGGACGTAGGTCCGGTGATAGCACTTGGAACAGCAGTCCTACTGGTTACTGCGAGGCATCGAGCGGCACTGCTTCCGCAAGAATTATTGGCAGTTACGCAGATGTTGCCATTCACGAAAGTTGTGGCGATCGAAACGGTGATCGACAATCCGGAATTGGCTGTGATGGTCATGCCAGCAGGAACTGTCCATGTGTATGAAGTAGCACCGGATACGGCTGCGATCGAATAGGTTGCAGTAGTGACACCAGCTGCACGACAAACATTGAACGCCGGTCCAGTCATAGCACCTGGCTGAAGCGGTCCGCTATACAAAGTATAGCTACGAGGGTTACTTCCGCAAGCGTTGATGGTATTACATGTGAGAACACCACCAGTCCAGTTGCTATTGGTCTTAACTACGCAGGAAGATCCGGATGAACTTAGAATACTGGCATTACCGGTGATCGTCCAGGAATAACTGGTTGCACCGAAAACAGAGGCGACAGAATAGTTTTGCGTCGTGTTCGGACAGATGTAAAGCGGTCCTGTGAGAGCCTGAGATTGTGAAGCTAATCCGGTGATAGTCTGGATCCTAGTTGCTGAAGAACCCAAGCAGTTGGAAGCGGCAACACTCAGCTGAGCATTGGTGAATCCGGCTGGAATATTAAGTGTAATCGTGCGAGTGCCCTGACCGGAAGTGATGGTTGCAACAGTACCGCTGACAGCCCAAACGTAGTTTGTCGCGTTAGAAACTGGAGCAACTGAACATGTGACTACCGTCGGTCCGCAGAAAGGACCTGAGAAAGTCATAGCACCAGGCTGACTAGGTAACACAGTGAATACAGGAACGTTGATACAGGACTGAGTGCCTGAACCACAAGAGTTGACAGGAGTAACACAGATGAATCCACCATTGTAGCTGCTTCCGAATGCGACGGTGATGCTGTTTGTTGACGAACTTCCTGTTACACCGGCTGGCAGGTTCCAAGAGTAAGATGTAGCACCTGAAACGGCAGCGATACTGTAGGTAATTGTGGTATTGCGACATGCACCAGCAGGACCTGTGATGGCACCGGCGGCACCTGGCAAGTTGCCACCAGCACCTGTAACGGTAGCAGTAGCAGTTCCTGTACAACCATTTGCATCAGTCATAGTGACAGTATAATTTCCTGAAGCAAGACCTGTAGCAGTGGCTGAAGTCTGTCCGTTGGACCATAAGTAAGAATATGAACCTGTACCACCGGATGCTGTAACAGTAGCCGTACCGTCATTAACTCCACAAGAAGAAGATGTACTTGAGGTGGTGCCCTGAACTTTTGAAGGTTCGGTAAGCGTAACAGTGGAGGTAGTAGCTGAACATCCAAGATCATCAGTTACAGTGTATGACCAAGTTCCGGCACCGGTTGACTGTGCGCCTGTACCATAGTAAGGAGCTTGACCACCGGTTGCAGTTACCGTAACCACACCAGTTCCACCGAAGCAATTGATTGGCGTGGTAACCGATGCGGATACAGACAAGGCCGGACCAGTTGTGACATCCCATTGGCAGGTAGTGTTGTTGAAAGTAGCTACCTGTCCGCAGGTCAAGGTAGGCTGTTGAGGCTGGGTTCCCGTAACATCCCACTGGCAGGTGCCGTTGTTGAATGTTGCTGTTTCATAGCAAGCGATGGTAGGCTGCTGAGGTTGCGTACCAGTTACATCCCACTGGCAGGTGCCGTTGTTGAATGTTGCCGTCTCATAGCAAGCGATGGTAGGCTGCTGAGGTTGCGTACCAGTTACATCCCACTGGCAGGTGCCGTTGTTGAATGTTGCTGTTTCATAGCAGGCGATA
>JBJSZR010000043.1:0-2183 GCA_046090385.1 Bacteroidota bacterium | reverse complement strand
AGTCGACTCAGAAGAGATGTTTTGCCGTATGATGCTTCTTTCATCTTCGCGTGTAGGATAGCCTATCACCACCTTCAGCATGAAACGATCGACTTGCGCCTCTGGCAGCGGATAAGTACCTTCCTGCTCGACTGGATTCTGTGTAGCGAGTACCAAAAAGGGTTCATCCAGCTTGAATGTAGTTTCGCCGATTGTAACTTGCCTTTCCTGCATGGCTTCGAGTAAAGCGCTTTGAACCTTTGCAGGTGCGCGGTTTATTTCATCCGCAAGAATGAAGTTTGCGAAAATCGGTCCTTTCCGTATGGTGAAAGATTCCTGCTTCTGGTTGTAAATCATCGTACCGATCAAGTCGGCAGGAAGCAAATCAGGTGTGAATTGGATGCGGTTGAATTTTGCATGGATGGCTGATGCAAGCGACTTAATGGCTAGCGTCTTTGCAAGTCCAGGTACACCTTCGAGTAGGATGTGTCCATTTGCCAATAATCCGATCATCAGTCGTTCAGTCATGTGCTTCTGTCCGACAATCACTTTGCCCAATTCCATCTGAAGCAGATCCACAAATGCGGATTCACGTTGGATCCGTTCGTTGATTTCTTTGATATCCATAGGTAGAAACGGTTGGTTTTTTACTTGAAATTGAAATACAATTTTAGCGATTAACGGCCGCTGAAAAGATGAAAACGGGCGTTAAAGTTTGTTAATCTTTCTCATAGGAAAAGGACTCCGAGTAGCGGTATAGCGCATAAGTCAGGGTGGAAAGCATAAAACCTGGAAAAACCACCAACCACCATGCTGTCATATCGCTTCTTGCTTCCGCCATGAGACTTCCCCAGGAAGCAATTCCTGCAGGAAGTCCGATACCTAAGAATGTAAGTCCTGCCTCAGTCAATACCGCTCCGCTGAATCCTGTCAGAGCGGTTACAAGCAAGGCTTCTTTCATATTCGGCAGATAATGATGCCATACTATCCGGAATGGGCTGTATCCTGCTGCCCTTGCTGATTCAATGAATGTTTCATTCCGCAATTTCAAAGATTGAATCCTTACAGCCCTTGCTATCATCGGCCATGAGGTGAAGCCTATGCAGAGGATGACCCCGGTATAGGATGGTCCGGTAAAAGCCATGATTCCGAGAATGAGTATCAGCTGTGGCAATGCGATGAATCCGGAACTGAAAGTTGTCAAGATATCATCTATTGGTATTTTCAACTTAGTTCTAAAAAAATCAAATCGTTTTAGAATCAATTGATGGAAAAAGAAAACAAATGACAGACTTATGCAAAAGGCAAGCATGCCGGGTAATGCAGATCCCGAAGATCGGATCCTGGCTATATCAAAGCAAACGATGAATATCGCGGTCAGAAATGTCAGTATTTGACCTCTTTGAATTTTAATGCGGTCATTGCCGAAGCCACCTGCGATGAACCCTATTACTGATCCAACTGTAAGAGCCAAAAGCACCGAAATGGATCCGACAATAAGGGATGTTCGGATACCATAGACGATGCATGCCAAAACATCTTTTCCTGTACGTGTAGTCCCCAGCCAATGTCTGTAGCGCAGTGGCAAATCAATATTCAGTCGTTCGCGATCGGTCAGTGACTGATATTCAAATGGAGACCTGTATGAATTGGATAAATCATCCAAAGTATTACAATCATAAACCACCGGTGGCATCCATTTGACGTCTGTGTTGAAGGTCCTGAAATCAATTGCACGGTAAGGCATTGTGTCTTTCCCAAGCCTCACACTGCCACCCGGATGTAGTAAAGGGAAATAGCATTCTCCGCCAACGCTCATGAAATAGGGCAGATCATTACACAGCAATGGAGCCATTAAACCTGGAATCAGTATGAAAATCATCATGATCTTCATAAGCTTCGACCGTTTGTATTTCATGTTTTTACTGATCATGAAGAAGTAGCTCTGACTTGATCAGTATCTCTTCTTTTATCGAGCTGAAATGCCATGATGTCTGAAATGAAGTATGAAACAAAGGCGGTCAATAGATAAATCAGGATCAATGCGGATAATACAGGAAGGTCTTTCGACTCACTGGCCTGGAAGATGCTCCATCCGATTCCAGGAACGTTGAAGATCGTTTCTATAAGAACGGATCCTGATAGGATTGCCGGAATTAGGTAGCCCAGCAACGCCAGTAGTTCAGGAGAGAGGTTTTTTAAGA
>JBJSZR010000042.1:0-1182 GCA_046090385.1 Bacteroidota bacterium | reverse complement strand
GGTGCTGCCGGAACGCAGGTTTCTGATAATGTCCGTGGTGCCGGTGGAACCTATGACTCCGATTTTTCCTCCGTCGTAACGGTCACCGGCCAGCGTCCCGGTACCGTATCCTCGTATGATGCTTACGGTCAGTTTTCTGATAATTCATCCGCCGCTCCACTTCCTGTATTGATCACTCACCGTGCATATGCATGGGATTCTCCTGCTGCTGATCGTAAGTACATCATTGTGGAGTATGTGATCCGTAATACGGGAACTTCCGCATTGAACGGATTGTACGGAGGTATTTTTGCCGATTGGGATATTCCGCTTTATTCCAACAACTTCGCCTCCGAAGATCTTGGAAGAAGGATGGGTTATTGCTGGAGTACTGATGCTGGAGGGCTGTATGCAGGTATCAAGTTGCTCACGCAGACACCTTTCAATCATTATGCTATCGATAATTCCACTGGTGGAAACGGCGGAGCTGATCTTTCAGATGGCTTCGATAACTCTGAAAAGTACTTTGTCCTCTCAAACAGTCGCTCTGATGCTGGAAATACCGCACCAACCGGCAACGATGTCATTGACGTCGTATCAACGGGCCCATTCAACCTTACCGCCGGTGATTCGGTAAAGATCGCTTTTGCGTTGATTGCAGGTGAAAATCTGACTATGATCCAGGATGCGGCAGATGCTTCCCAGATTCGTTATGACAATTCATTTCCTACCGCTATACAGCCTGTGAATCTTGCATCTGCGACGGCTCTGCAATCGGTTTATCCTAATCCTGCTTCAACGTCCGGTAACATCGAGTTCACGCTCGACCATACCGCTAAGGTTTCTATAGCTGTTTACAGCATGACCGGTGAACTGGTTCTCGATTTGTTGAATCAGCAGGTTCAATCCGGACGACATACCCTACATGCTGATTTGTCATCGATCCCTGCTGGAAACTACCTGGTCCGTTTCGTAAGTGACGACGTAAAGCAGGTACGCCCGCTGAGTATCGTACGGTGATCAGGTTTTACATGAACTTAAAGGTGCCGGTTCATAAACCGGCACTTTTTAGTTAGTGGCAATCCTCCCGTTTTTCCTAATTTTGCAATAAGAAAAGATCAATACTATATGGAATTGAAAGACATCATATCCGTGCCCGGAATGGGTGGATTGTATAAAGTGATCGGAAACAATAAAGCCGGC